>JAYTUR010000336.1:0-2058 GCA_043744475.1 Saprospiraceae bacterium
CTGTTTCTCGCTTTGCTCGAAAGGCGTGCTTTGAATTACTTTTTTTAGACCGAAGTTAATTTTTCAATCGCAAGCGATTGAAAAATTAACTTCGGTCTGATAGATTCTTTTTCTTGTACGCTTTTTTTGCGAAGCAAAAAACAGTGCGAAAGCTGTTTAGTGCGTAACATCAGTTATTCAATGAAAAAGGCAGATAGATGCCGAGCGTATCCCACGCCATCAAGCACCACATTACAGAAGGGGATATTTCCTTTAAAAACGGTATAATACCGAGCCTTTAAGTTGCCAAAGTGGTTGAAACTGCGGTAGATTACGCGTTTTGATGTCAAAACTTCCTTCTACTTGCGCTTTTATTTGTTTGTAAATAGGAAATTCCACCCCTGTCCGCAATCGTAAAAACGTTTTTTGGAAACTATTGTCATTGCGGTCTGTATAAACGAACACATCGTTTCGCCGCCTTAAAGAAATGAACTTATATTCAAATTGTTCTTCTAATTTCGTTTGTCCAAAAACACTCAAACCAACGTATGGCTTAAACCGTTGGTGTCCTATGGCATATTCCATGCCCAGCGCATAATGCCAGTACGGTTGTTTGACTTTTACTTGCAAAAAAACATCGTTTCGTGTAGGTGGATTGATTGTCGGAATATCATTCGTTTCCTGTATCTTGTCAACAGAATAGTTCAATGCTAAATATTGTGCCTCTGCCACTATTTTAAAATGTTCATTCAACAATAAACCGACACGACCACCTATAGAATTTCCATCTTGTTTCAGAATATTTCGACCCGTCAAAAAGGCTAAACCCTTCGAAACACCGATTTCATAACGTGACGGTTTTATCGGCCTGATAATCGGCATGGGTTTCTTTCCTTGTTCATCATCTATTTTATTAAGGCTTGCTGTGAATACTTCTATGATTTTATCCGCTTTTTTATTTAGAGAGTCTATTTTTGCCAAAATATTGGCTTTTATCTCATCTTCTTTTACATTATTTTTTTCAATCAAAGCAGTATTATTGCCTGTTGTTGAATCCTCTTTTGTCGCAATAGTAAGGGCATTTCCAAGCACATTTGCCCCCTGTGCTGTTGAATTGTCTTGATTTTGTGCCTTTTCACCCATCGCTAACTTTGGTTTTAAAGCATTGTCAATTGTCGCGCTTTCTACTTTTCCATAATTTGGAGATTTCGTCGCATCTGGTTGTCTTTCTCCCCTATCCGCCCATTCTCGCTTACCCGTAAACGTCTTCAAAACTGTATTATAACGTGTAATAACGACATGACGATAGACCGTATCCGTTTTGGTAACGTGCTGCGGTGCTTCTACTTCTGTTTTTACTGAGGGGGTACCTCGCATCACTGAATTCTCCATACGCAACGCTTTGACTTCTGCCGTCAAGTCTTGAATATTGCGTTGTGCTTGATACACTGTCAAACCACCCACGCCCAAAAGCCCAAACAATGCGAACATAGGTATAGCCAACAAAACCCAACGGCGTTTTTGTTGGCGTTCGGCAAGATAGGTATCCAGATGATTCTCCATTTTTTGCCATTTGGCTTCCGAAAAAGGAAAATCTTTACCCGCTTTTAGTTTATCACCAAAAATTTTGTCAAAATTATCGTCATTCATTTTCTTATCTTGTTGGACTGTGAAACCATAATTTGTAATTTTTGCCTTGCTATCATCAAATTTGAGCGCGATGTCCCTTCTGAAATGCCCAACATCGCGGCTATTTCGATATGAGAATAGCCCTCAATAACATTCAAATTGAACGCCGCTCGATAAGAAGGCGGCAGTTTTCTAACCAATTCTATCAACTCATCTGTTGACATATTAGTTAAAATATTTTCATTTCCTGGAGTAGCCATTTGATCTGCCAACTCTATTTCGGAAATCATTGGTATATTTTGATATTTCTTCAAATAATTAATGGCGGATCTGACGACAATCGTGTGCAACCATCCAACAAATGGATAAGAAGAGTCATACATACTAATTTTTAAAAAAATCTTCAAAAAAGCATCATTCAACATCTCTTCTGCCTCTGCTTCTGTTTTA
>JAYTUR010000337.1:0-2056 GCA_043744475.1 Saprospiraceae bacterium
ATTATACTGAGGGGCCTGTTATCAACTGTCCAAATGCTCTCAAGCAGCAATGGTGGAAAGTTGAGGACTAAATAAATGGCATATAGTTCAAAGAAAGGCAAATCCGTTTTTTCTGTAAAAAATACGGAAATGGGATTTTTGAATAATAATAGAATGGCAAATAGTAATAAACTTAAAGCATTGAAAATGAGGAAGATATTGAAAACAATTTTAGGTTTTTCGGTATCAGCATGAGATGGAATAAAACTTAAGGCACTTTGAATCAAGGCATTTAGCCAGAAGTAGCTCAATGTTGTGCCAATAAAAAGAAGGGTTTCGTAAACGCCAATATTGTTTGTTGTTAACCCACTTTTTGCCAATAAAATAGAAATCAGTACAAGGCTACCTTGTCTTAGAATCTGATTGAATTGAACGGCGGTGGTGGTGGTTATCTTCATGGTTTGAGAATATCAAGCGATTGGTTGCCGCTACAAAAAATAAGATCTAAGATGCTCAAATGAGGGATAAAACCATTACGGTCTTCAAAAACTTGGGCATATCGTTTTGGATTGTCGGTTTTGTTTTTAGGATTAAATTGGTTGCGTAAATCCACCCCCTCAGTAAAATCAGCATCATAAGTCTCTGTAAATGACAGAGAAATAGATGTATTGAGTTTTAATATTTTTAGAACCGTTCTTAAAATGTCGGTGTTATAATCAAACAAAAATGTGTATGGTTTAGTAAAAAAAGGCTCAATCAGAGGGGCATAATGTTCCCAAAAAGGGGCATTGCCATAAGCTGTTTGCAAAGTACGCCAAAGTGGACGTTGCCAATTAATATCGTTTGAAATTTGAACATCAGCGATGATTTGTTGCTTATTTTTACCTTTTTTAAGCGGAACACTCAATATTTGAACGCCTTGAGCTGTGGCAATGTGGCAGCGATTGCGATAAGTACCTTTCTGAAAATGCTCATTTTTTTCTAAAAATACTGAGGGGTGCTTCAACATAGCCGAGATGTATGAAATGGGCGGAAAGAACTGATTTTCCAGTAAAATACTGTTTTGAGAATACATTGTGAAAATTAACTTTTTTGAATTGGGCATAAAAATAGCCTTAAATTGTGCGAATGTTTTACTTTTGCGACGATTTTTAAAACTACAAAATGAATAGTTTGTTATTACTTATTGTTCTTACGATTGTCAGCGGTTTATTTGCCATGTCTGAAATTGCCCTTAGCACTGCTCGAAAAGTCAGATTAGAGATGGCAGCTAAACGTGGGAACAGTGGCGCAAAAGCGGCATTAGCGCTCATCCAAATTCCAAATATTTTTCTTTCCACTGGACAAATCGGCATAACCCTCGTGAGTATCGTTATTGGTATCATTGGCGGTGAGGCTTATGCTGATGTGATTGCGCATTATATTGAACCTATTCCATACATCGGTTTGTATGCCCACGAGTTGGCATGGGTTATCAATGTACTATTGGTTGCTTTTGTCACGATTGTTTTTGGAGAAATGATACCCAAACGGATAGGTTTATCAAATCCTGAAATCGGTGCCCAATATATTGCCATCCCATTTCTTTGGGTTTCTCGTATCACAAGACCTTTTGTTTGGCTATTGAGTCGGACGACTGAAGTTTTTATTCGCCTTTTGGGTATCAAAATGGATATTTCTAAGGTGACAGAAGAGGAAATCAAAGCCATTATTGATGAAGGTGCAACAGCGGGGACTATTGAAGAGATTGAGCAAGACATCGTAGAAAATGTGTTTCACTTAGGCGATAAAAAGGTTGGTTCATTGATGTCGCATCGTTCTGATATTGTTTGGCTCGATACGAATGACTCAAATGAAGAGAATTTAGCCACAATCCAAAAGTATGGTCATGCCGTTTATCCTGTTTGTGAAGATGAATTGGATAATGTGAAAGGCATAGTTCATGTCAAAGACTTGCTCGCAGCTTTGTTGCGCAATGAGACGATTGACTTTACTCGGATGTTGCGCAATGTCAATTATTTCCCTGAAACGATGAATGCTTATTCAGCATTGGAAAAATTTAAAGAAACCAAAATAC
>JAYTUR010000338.1:0-7889 GCA_043744475.1 Saprospiraceae bacterium
AACAGTATCTGTTCGTTTTTGAAAATATTCAGGTTCTCCGCAGACGACACTTGCGTCAGGATAATAAAATTTGCCTTGCGCCGTAACATAAATTTTTAAATCGCTTGAAGAAACAAAACAAGTGTTGTTTTTCCCGTTTTTAAGCTCTTGCCTAATTTCGCCTATGCAATTTGCCGTAATTCTACTATGATTTAATGATGCACTTGCCATAGTTATAAGTTTACCGTTATCGTATTCATGTTTTTCTTCAGCCAATTCCTCCATAGCCAAATACTCTTCAACAGTGTAAAGACGCGGCTCTTCTGCTATTTCTGATGTTGTGAGTTCAAATGCCATGATTCAATAATTTTATGATTTTAGCTGCAAATTAATTCATTTTATCAAATTATCAAACATTTTAGGCACTTTCCAACGCTTTCAAAACCAATGTATTCGTCATTTTAGGCTCTGCTTTTCCTTTTGAGGCACGCATTACTTCGCCCATAAAAAAGCCGAGTAAGCCTTTTTTACCTTTTTGATATTCAGAGACTTTTTGAGGGTTTTTTTCTATGACTTCTTGTACTATTTTTTCTAAAAAGTCAGAATCCGAATTTTGAAATAAATTTAGTTTTTCTGCTAATTCTACGGCGGATACTGAGGGGTTCTCTAAAAGGGCAGGAAACAGCATTTGATAAGCTGCCGAATTAGACACTTTACCACTGTCAATCAAATTCAAAAATTCAGATAATTGATTGATTGTCAAAGGATAATCTGTCAATTCAATTTTTAATTCATTTGCCGAAGGCAAAATTTTATTGATAATGAGGTTTGAAACAGTTTTATACTGAGGGGGGGGATTTAAGTTTTCAATTTCAGAAAAAAACATTTTTGTATAATTAAAAACACTAATTTCCTCTGTTAAAAAGTTCACATCATATTCTGGCAAGCCATATTTTTCCTTTAATTCTCGACGTGCTTCCCAAGGTAAAGCGGGTAATTCTCTTTTAATTTTTTCTAAAAACGAAGGCGTAATAACCACAGGTGGCAAATCGGGGTCGGGAAAATAGCGGTAATCGTGGGCATTTTCTTTGCTCCGCAAAGGCGTTGTTTTGCCAGTGGTCGGGTCGAAATTGAGCGTATTTTGCTCAACTTGACCGCCTTTTTTAACAATATTGATTTGACGTATTGTTTCATATATAATCGCTTCACGAGCAAAACGCATCGAATTGACGTTTTTTACCTCGCAACGGGTCATAAACTCTATCGTTCCTTCGGGGCGAATCGAAATATTGACATCGCAACGCATCGAACCTTCTTCCATATTGCCGTCCGAAACGCCGAGCCAACGGACGAGGTGACGCATGCCCGTCATAAACGCATCTACTTCTTCACCACTGCGAAAATCGGGCTGCGTCACAATTTCCAAAAGCGGCGTACCTGCACGGTTCAAATCAATGAAAGTAACTGAAGGGTCTTGATCGTGTATGGATTTACCCGCGTCCTCCTCCATGTGAATATGGTGAATTTCGATTGTTTTAGTCGTTTGTTGCTTCGTTTTTGGGTCAATAAATGTAATATCGAGTGCACCACCGACGCAAATAGGCGTTTTGTCTTGCGTTATTTGATAGCCTTTTGGTAAATCGGCATAGAAATAATTTTTTCTATCAAAATACGATTTTTCATTGATTTTGCAGCCCAAAGCCACGCCTAAACGGGTTGCAAACTCAATTTGACGACGATTGGCACGTGGCAAAGTACCCGGATGTGCGAGCGAAATGACGGATGTATGCGTGTTGGGTTCAGAACCAAATTGAACAGCATCGGCACAAAAGGCTTTTGAGGCTGTCGCCAATTGCACATGCACCTCAAGACCGATGATGGTCTCAAAATGTGTTGCATTTTTTGCGTTATACTGAGGGGGTGATGTCGTATCTGTCATAAATTAAAATTTTAAAATAAAAGAAAACTAAGTGTCGCACCAAGCACTGTTAAGATTAAAGAAAAAACCATGTATCCAAAATTGGCGATACAAAATTTGAGAAATGTCTTTTTCCAACTTTGTTGATAACAGTTTTTCATGGCAAAATAAAAGAAAACAAAAACGCCCAGAACAAACCATGTATTCAGGCTTGTGAAACCAAATTTATCATTGATGAAAATGATAAAAATAGAGCCAGCAAACAAAAAGATATTGTAGTGCATAAAAAAGATAAAATGTTCTACGAAATAATTCTTTTTTCGATACAGCAACATAAATAATCCTGACATCATGGGAATGAGCAAAAATGTAAACCACAAGAGTTTTCCCATAACAAAGTGCAATAGGTTTTTAGGGTCTTGTTGCGCTTTTATGGCTTGTTTGAGTGTTAGTCTTTTCCAAAAATCATGGATACTGTATTTGTCGAGGATTTTATCGGCAGTTAGTTCGTACAGTTCAGTCGTTGGGATTTTAATGCTTGCAAACATTTGGCTGACAGTAGTAGAGTCTTCATGGTTCAGTACGTCCTCTAAATTTTCTTTTTTTCGATTCAAATCAAGGGATTCATTGATAATTTGAGCCGCATTTTTACCTGCTTTTTTGTTTTCTTTTCCGTTTTTATAACCCTTTTTTAAGCCTTCTTTAAATTCATCCCAGTTACTTTGCTTATGACTTGTATCTTCTATTTCGTCTGTATTTTTAGGGATGTTTTTTTCGTTTTCGTCATCATCAATGTCTTTCCTTACTTGAATTATGCCACCTGCAAGCGAGTAAGAGGTATCTCTTTGTGATTTTTTGTTTTTTGTTGAATCCGATTTTCCTGTAGTTTCTTGTTTCTTAGAAGATTCCTTTTGTTGCCAATGTTGATAGGTACGCATTAAAAGCGTATCGTACGAACGCTCTGTTTTTTTACCTTCAAACGAAGGTGCAGTTGCTTGACCTATTGAATCAATAAGCCGCAAAAAAGCTTTTTGTTCTAATTTTTGGCGTGAATTATGCTCTCTTTCTTCTGCTGTTTTCTCCAATTTTTTGGTTGAATTAGCAATCATACCAAACAGTAATGCACCTAAAACCAAAAACAATTGTACGGGGTGTGCATACCGTTTGTGGTGCCCTTTAAAAAATTCAATGGTCAATTTTCCAGGCACAAAAATGTGTTTTAAAGTTGTAAAAAACTTCCCGTCAAGGTGAAACAGCGTATGTACAAACTCGTGTATCAAGTCGTGCATGGACGTTTTGCCATCAGTCGGTTTTTGACCACAATTTGGGCAAAAACTATCCATTTCTGCTAAAGGATAATGACAGTTAAGACAATACGGAATGTACTTTTTTGGATGATTGTGGCTCATAATTTATCCCCCGCAGTATTTTTTTTTGATTTTGGCGTGAAAATACGATTTGTTCGGTTGGCTTTTGCTTATAAAAATAAAAAACTTGCTTTATGATGTGATTCATAAAGCAAGTTTGAAGGTATTTAGGTATTAATTTTAAGTCAAAATATCATTGACTTGTATCTGCAAACCGTCAATGACAAAGGATGTCAAAGTGTCAGTTACATGAGCGACTGTGCGTCTGATAAATTCACCTTCTGTATTTTCATATTGCGTAATAATTTGTTTTTCAATATTTATGACCCAATATTCACACACACCCGTTGATTCATAAAGGTATTTTTTGTAACTCATTTCCTTTGACGAATTACTGTCTGACAATATTTCGATGATAAAATCGGGCGCACCTTTCACCTGTCTGTCAATAATATTTAGACGTTCGTTTGAAATAAATAAAAGGTCGGGTTGAACGGTGTCGTTAGGCGTTAAAATGGTATCCATTGGCGCAAACAATAGTTTCCCAAGCTTATGCGCCATGATATGATTTCCAATTTGTAAAGTCAGCTTGAAAGCGACGGTTTGGTGTTGTGCAAGTGGTGATGCCATAAAAATGATTTTACCGTTGTGTAGTTCAAAGTTTCCATTGTCGGGCGGGGTCAAACGCTCGTAGTCCTTGAAAGTCAATAGTTTAGGTTGTGGAAACTTTGACTTAGTGGCTTTTTTCTGTGGTGCTATTGCTACTATTGCGGTCATATTTTTCTGATTTTTTTACAAAAATAGACTTTTTTTCTTAAAAATTTAAGGACAAAATCTCCTGATTAGGCTCAAATAAAATCACTATCACGTGGCTGTCTTACTTTTTCAGTAGGTGGACGTAACTCAAATGCGTCGCTCTCATAGTCTGAAAAAGAGGTGTTTGAGTCATTATTTTGGTTGAGTGTATAACCTTCTTTTGTCATTTCACGCTCAACCCATTTATCGTATTTTCGGTAAGCCGCAAAATAATGAGCGACCAATCCGATGCCCCAACCCATCATCGGATAAATGGGCCATGGATGATCATGTATTGAACCCGTGACAAGAGCAATGACCCATAAAAAAGAGATGACGCTGATATAAGTCACCAAATGTACTTTAAAACCAATCCGTTCTTTGGCGATTCTCGCGGGGTCGTTTCTGTCGAGTTTTGAATATCTATATTGTCTTGCCATGTTTTTTTATTTTTTACAAAAATAAAAGAATAAAACCGAAAAGTCACCCCCTCAGTATATTTTTCCTTTTTTACCGATACATCTTACCTAATTTTCTTTGCGACAGCTGAATACTATAATGGACGATGAATGGAAAAAATCGAACAATAAAGGCTAAGGATTTGCCAATAAATGACAAAACAAGGCGATTTTTACGTCTAATAGTCAAATTGACAATAGATTTAGCGACTTGCTCTTGCGTTTGTTGTATCATTTTGGCACGTGGTGCAACAGGTACAAGTTGACCTTTGGCATCTAAAACGAGCTTATCATCGTCATTTTCAGTGAAACCCACATAAACAATGCCGACATGAACGCCTTTGGGTGTCAATTCCGCCCGAAGGCTTTGACTCAAAGCCGTTAATGCCGTTTTACCCGTCGAATAAGCCGATGCGCTCGGTAAACCATAAAAACCCGCGACTGAACCGATAAAAACGATGCTGCCTTTTTGGGCAGTAATGGCATCAAGTGCCGCTTTTATGGGCATTGTTGAACCATAAATATTGCTATCTAAGACTTTCTTAAACGTTTCAGCTGTCATCTCGTCGAATCGCGCACGCATCGAAAGACTGGCGTTTGTTACTAAAACATCGAGACGACTAAAGGTTGCCAATGTCTTTTCGACCAATTTTTGGCAGTCATTGAAGTCGGTGACATCGGCGGCAAACGAAGCAACGGAAAAGCCCATTTCCTTTAAATCGCGTTCCGTTTGGGCTAATTTTTCGGCATTTCGACCATTCAACATGACTGATGCGCCATTTTTACAAAATTCAATAGCCGTTGCTTTGCCGATGCCGCCACCTGAGCCTGTGATGATAATGACTTTATTTTTAAGCATAATTTTATTTTTTATCCAAATACCCATTGTCGCGCAGCCATTCAAACGATTCACGGATGGCTATACTGAGGGGGGTCTGTGGTAAGTCAATTTCACGAATGGCTTTTTTGGCTGTAAAATAATGACCATGCCCAGCAATTTTTGCCATCGGATAGCTGATATTGGGCAGTTTTCCTTGTATTTTGGCAATAAAAGTAATCAAAAGTGCAAATACTTTGGTGACAAAAGAGGGAAAATAGAAGCGAGGAGGTTTCGCACCGATGGTATTTGCAATGAGTGTAAAGGCTTCTTTATAGTTCAAGTTGACATTACCCAATATATAACTTTCTCCAATTTTACCTTTTTCCAAAGCATTGACGACACCACACGCTGCGTCTTTGACATAGATATAATTACGTCCACCGCTTGTATATCCGGGTATTTTGCCTTGATAAAGATTGACAATCATCGCACCTGAACTCGGTTTGACATCGTAAGGTCCGAGCATAAAAGTGGGATTGACAACAACAGCGGGCAGTTGCTGCTCTTTGACAGCCGCCATCAGTTCAACAAACGCCTCGTATTTACTATCCATATAATCCAAACCATATTGCGCACCAGTGTAAGGCAAACCTTCGTAACCGGGCTGTTCTTTTGTGCCAAAACCAAAGGTATTGGCAGTGCCGATAAAGACTAATTTTTGGATTTTATGCTCAATCGCAGCGGTAATAATATGTCGCGTGCCATCGAGATTGACACGTCGAATGATTTCTGAACGTGCAGGAACAACTGTTGTGTTTGCTGCGGCATGAATGACGAGAGGGCAACCCGCCATCGCTTGTTTGACATCATTAGAATTCAACAAATCACCTCTAAAAAAGGTCAAATTAGGTAATCCTTCAAGGGTTTTAGGCTGTCTTGACGGTTCAATAAAGGCAACAATTTCATAATTGCGACTCAATAATTCTCTCACGATGTTGTTGCCCAGAAAGCCATCTGCGCCTGTGAGTAATACTTTTTTTATCATAAAAATTCTTTAGTTGGTAAAATAGTCGTGTGCAAAGATAGAAAACTTAGCTGCTGAATTGATAAATGGATTGTCAATGACGACAACAGTTCTGAAAACGAGACCTTTTATTGTACTTTTGCGGCTGCACTCAAAAAATGCGGACATAAAATGCCACTTCAAGCATATAACATTACAGAAACACATGGACGTTTGGGTATCTGGCACATCACCGAAGAGGAAGATTTTTTCCTTCAGAAAATGCCTTTGAGCGATGCTGAACGGGGTGATATTGAGGAAACAACTGGGCGAAAAAAATTAGAAAAATTAGCTGGAAAATTGTTGTTGCGGCAGTTGACAGGTTGGGCATATACGATTGTCAAAAATGAAAATGGTAAGCCTTTTTTTAAGGATTCAAATTTACATTTGTCATTAAGTCATTCGGGTGATTATGTAGTCGGGATTGTGAGCGAACATGTAGTAGGTATTGATATTCAATATCTTACGTCAAAAGTAGAACGTGTGGCGACACGGGTTATGAACGAAAATAAATTTAAAAGTCTTGACCCTAACAATCGTTTAGAACATCTACACGTTTATTGGGGAGCGAAGGAAGCACTTTTTAAAACGTATGGTCATAAGGCAATGGATTTTAGAAAACACCTTGTCATAAAACCTTTTAACGAATTGCCAAAAGACCCTTCACATGCGACTAAAATTACTGAGGGGTCTATTGAAAAAGATAATCGTTTACATTGGTTCGATATTTATTATCAAAAAATTAAAAATTATATTTTAGTATATGCAATCGAAAAAACGAATGAGTCAAAAAGTCATTAACCAATGGACATTGGTCATTTTTGGCGTTTTATTGATGGTTAGTTGTAAAAATGATATAAAATTATCGCAAAAGGAAGCGCAAGGTCTTTCAGAAGACTTTGTCACTTTTTACAATAAATTTCACAACGATAGTGCTTTCCAAATGGCACATATTCAGTTCCCGCTTGAAGGTTATCCAACGGGAAATTTGTCTGATAGTATTGGCAATGTCGCTGATTTTCGTTGGACGGCGGATAAATGGGTCTTGCATCGTTTAGACCAATTCAGCGATTCGCTTTACGTCCGTCAATTTGAGCAGCCAATGCCGATTATGGTCAATGAAATCATTATTGAAAAGAAATCGAAATATGGTATGACGCGCCGTTTTTTGAAGCGCGATAATGATTGGCAGTTGATTTTTTATTCAGATATGAATCATTTGGAAAGCAAGTGATTCAAAGCATATTTTCACCTCTTAGAAACCGCATTTTCGATTGGAATCCAAATCCAATCACACTGGCTTGTGTCTTAGCTGTTTCTGCTAAATTTCCAATAAAAAGGTCATCAACCGTTTTGTGAAACGTCGCAATCCAACGCTCAAAATGCCTCTCATCAATTGCCAAATGGCGATGTTTATCGAATACATTGCCACCGAACCCCTCAGTATTGAGCAGTATAAATGACCAAAATCCTATCATACGTGGAAAAT
>JAYTUR010000339.1:0-7866 GCA_043744475.1 Saprospiraceae bacterium
ATTCGAGCGTTGATTGATTATAGCCAAGTATCGGATGTTTTTAAAATATCCGATACTTATGAGACGCAAACATAACTAATCAACGCTCGAATGTAAAAACTTTTGGAAGGTTAGATTTAAGGTCTTTCGCCAAGTTTTCGAGCAGGAATCCCACCCCAAATTTCATAAGATGCAATGGATTTATTGACAACAGAACCCGCCGCGACGATAGCTCCTTTGCCAATATTGACACCTTTTAAAACAACCACATTCGCACCAAGCCACACATCATCGGCTATTGAAATAGGTGCGCTGGTGGGTGTTTGTTCGCCGATGTAGGCATCTCTATTGTCAAAACCATGATTATGGTCAATAAATTTACAGCCCGACGCAATTGCACAATGGTAGCCAATCGTAATTTTTTCTGAAATATTGAACTCGCAGCCATTGCCCACAAAAGTCTTATCGTCAATTACAATCGCATACCCCTCAGTAAATGGACCGTCGTATTTAAAAAAAACGTTTTTTTCAATCGTACAGCCGTTACCAATTTTTACTTTATGATACCATGTAAAATTTGCCCCGTCAAGGATTGTATTTTTTCCGATTGACACACCCATACTTCTGAGAAAAAACCTTCTAAAATTTGACCCTGCTTTTTTTAAAAATCTAAACCGTAAGACAAATACTATTTTAAAAAAAAGTTTTCTCATGTATTATCAATCAATGTTTTATGTCTTTTAAAGGGTTAAAGTTCATCTTTACGATGCTTAAAATTGTTCCTGTTTTTGAGGTATATTCATGCGTTTTACTGAGGGGTACATCAATGTCAAAAATTGCTCTGCTGAAACTGACCAACGCAATGATTTGTTATGAAATAGACGCGCATTTCTACCTAATTTCGCACTTAATTCCGCTGAATCCAAGCATGATTTAAGGGCTTGATAAACATCTTTTGGGTTTCTAATATCTGCCAAAAGAATATTTTGACCATCAACAAGCAGTTTATTATTCATATCGCCTTTTGACCCCACAATCGGAATGCCCAACGATAAGGCACAGGCTAACGAGCCGCTTTTGTTGCACGTGCCGCCTTCGCCCTCTTCGCTCACAGGGTCGGGCATAAAAAACACATCGCCAAGACTCAGGTGCTGGTAGATTTGTTCCCCTGACATTGCACCGACATAGCGCAAATAGCTTCTACTTTCCCATATTACTGAGGGGGTCGAGTTCTTGCCACATATCAACCATACGAGGTTTGGATAATCCTTCACGAGCGCATCGAAGATTACTAAATAATTTGAAATATTGCGGTCTCCAAACGTGCAGATAACCTTTGCTTTTGGGTTAATTACATATTTGTCTTTTAGCTGTTCTTTCAACTCGTCGCTGACTTTGATGGGTATAATATTAGACGCAATGGGTATAATCGTCTTTTTATGCGCTGATAAACTCTTCAAATTATCATCATAAAAATCAATGCTTGTCACCACTTTTTCAGACAGATTAGCCAATTTATAAGCGATTTGTCCTTGTAAATAAGACATAAGCCTTGTTTTTACAGCTTTTTCTGGGCGAATTTTTACTTCATGAAAAACAGTTAAAATGGATACATCTAACTTTAAAACAGCTCGATACAAAGACACTAAAATATACGGCAACCCTTTCGGATGATAAGTATGCGGCACGTATTGCCCGATAAACCAATCGGGTTGGATGTTTTTTACAAGTTCAACAATAGAAGTTACCCCCTCAGTATTCCAAGCCTTTACAATAGGATAAACCGTAATATTGTCTTGTTGAACAACCTTTTGATCAGCAGAACAAATAATATGCACCTCAACGCCCATCTGTATCATCGCTTGCGCCAAATGATAGGTGTGGTCGCCGACACCACAAATGGTCGGTGGATAGTTGCGTGTTAAAAAAACGATTTTCATTGTCATTATATAAAGTAGTGTAAAGCTGTTTTGGCTTTCAAAACCCACCCAGAGGGCTTTGTTTTGCGTCCCATAATCTGTTTAATCAAGCGTTTAACCTCTGCTTTATCCTTGTTGCGATGAGCGTCGCGGAGGATGAAGTAGTCGAATATATTGAGGTGTTTGTTAAGATAAATCGCTAAATCAGGAAATATCTTTTTGAGCTTTTCGTACATATCGGCAACCATTTTGGTGCGTTGTACGGGTTGCAAAGGTGTAAAAACACTGCTTTCATTTAAGCGGAAAACAGCGCATAGGTCCTTCAATTTCAAGGCATACCCGCCACTTTCTGTTAAAAGAGAGAAATACAACGGGCGGTCGCTCAAAGGCATATCAGCTATGCGGTCGAGCCACAGATCCGTTTTGGGTTTTCGGAAAAGGATGGTACAGGTATGAAAAAAAGTTTCTTGGGCAAAATCTTCAAGCGTGAAACGGTCTCTATCTATATCGTTGTACACGTCTTCAAATTCGTCTCTATCTTCATGATAGTTTTTGCGACCTGTGAAACAAGCGGTCAATTCTTCGTCTTTTTCTAAAGCATCAACCTGTTTTTGCAGTTTATAGTCGTCAATCCAGTAATCATCGCTTTCCAAAAGAGCGACATATTTACCTTTACACGCCTTAATACCTCTGATATGGTTTTTCATCATACCCAAATTAGGACCTTGGGGCAATAGGCGGACTATGTTCGGATAACGCTGCACATAACCTTCGCAAATTTCACGCGTACGGTCTTTGCTGGCATCGTCGCCGATGACAACTTCAAACGGAAACGTGGTTTTTTGTGCTAAAATACTGTCCAATGCTTGCTCAATATATTGCTCTTGGTTGTAGGCGATAATGGAAACGCTGACTAAGGGTTCAACAATAGCAGTCGTTTGGTTTGGGTCGGTTGAATAGTTTGTCTGTATCATAAGATGATTTTCATTAGAAGAGCTTTCCAAAAGTTTAGAACTTTTTAAAAGTTGTAAACGATTAATAATCAGTATTTTATTAAAAATCTTAATTTAAAAAAGGTCAGTGTTATGTCATAAAACGCGCTAAAGCACTCGCAATTTTCAGATGCAATCTCTTAAAACGCAACTCTTGATTGCTGTAAATATTGATGGGTGACGATACATAATCCAAAAAAATGCGATCAGTTGGCGAAGGACGTTGCCCATTTTTGACAACATATTTCAACCAATTTTTTTCCCAAGGCTTGGTTTTGCTAGCGGCATGAGACATGATGAAACCCACGCCTTGAAAATCCATCCCACTGTTGTCCACGATTGATAGGGTTTCGGTTGTAATATCTTTTGCGATATTGAGGGCATCTTGGTCTGTGCGGTTAAACATATAGTTGCGCCCTTGCAAACCAGAGGCAACGTCACCTTTATGACTGTTGTGTAGGTCGGCTTTGATGCGCGCCATGTCTTCCAAAACCAAATTTTGAACATCGCGCCATGTTGCCAAAAAACTTTTTGCCTTTCTGTGTAAACCGAGAAAACCGCCGTTGACGTATTGTGGATTGTCGCGCCGTACTGTCATACCGTATTTTTTGAAATATTGCACCCATTGGTGGCGCAAAGGGTGGCTGGTTGGCAAAGGCGAATTAACATCTTCGGACATCGCAACACCGTAATCCACCCATTCTTCAAAATAAGAAAAAGGACATTTGATGATGATATCGCAGTCTATATAAAAAATCTTTTCCGCTTCAGGTTGGTATTTTTCTAAAAGGTCAATCATAAAATCGGGCTTACAATAAGGCAAAAAGGCTTCTTTGGGGAACTTAATAAAGTGCAATTTTAAACTGCCTTGAACGGTCATCACCTCTATACCTTCATTTTCAGATTCAATAATTGCCCAAGGCGGTAACGCCCCTTTATAGCCAATCCAAATAATACCTTCGTAGCCATGGACGCTGAGCGAATTAACCAAAGCCGCGACTCCTTTATGATAATGTCCTTCAAAAACGGTACAAACAGTGGTTTTTTTGTTCATTTTATGTCGGTTTGATTCAAATCACTCATCAACTAACTGCAAAACAAGTTCAATCAATCTATGTAAATCCTCCTCTGTGAGACGATGGTCAATGGGTAAAGCGAGTAGATTTTGAGACATCTTTTTTTCAAAAGCATACCCCTCAGTATTGCGCTCCAAAACATCTTCCCAGAGGCCTGGCATAAATATTCTATGCTCCGTGAAAATCTTTTTATCAATAGGTTTAGAACATAAAAAAGGATAACAAAACGGAACAGCATCACTCATAAGATTCAGTACACTTTGCGGAAACTGATTATATGGGCGCAAAACGCGGTCTAAAATTTTGAAATATTTTTTTCGTGCCCTAGCAACATCTATAAATTTGACGGAATATAGAATCTGCTTTGTTAAGTTTGACATGCCCTTCAATTCTAAGGTCTGGGCCGCTTCACTTTGGTGATAAAATTCATTGGCATCTTCCTGTTTACCAAAAAGCCTAAGCCAAAGATGTTCTGTGATGATGTGTGCATTGGGGGTATAATTGTCTTCTAAATACTGAGGGGAGTATAAAAAACCACCATCAGGCACACCAAAAAACTTCCGAACAGAATTAAAAGCCCACGAAATGCCATAAGACTCTTCAAAAAAGGCATGTGTATTGTCAATAACCAATTGTTGACCCAAAAGCTTTGACAATTTGCGACTCGTCTGGGTTTTAAGTCCAAAGTAATTGATGTACAAAAACAACTCAGAATCACCCAAAAGAGGAATGCCAACAGGGTCAAAAGCTGCATTAATTGTATAATACTCATAGGGAATACCCGCTTCATGTAAAGGTAGAATCAGACTATCACAACAGTAAAACGGTAGATAAACTTTCGTCGGTTTAACTCGCTCAAGTAGCACTTTAAAACACACCCGACCATTAGCGAGTGCCAATGCCCTATCGTGGTAAAGCGACCCTTTACTGGGTAGTTCTAATTCAAAAAATCCTCCGATGGTTTTATTATGCGTCATAGTAGAGTGTAGTCCCCCAACATAGCCTTCACTGTTGCAGGTTCGTTATACATCAAAACATCAAGAATTGATAGACCTGCTATAAACTCAGGTGTATTTTGATTGTATTTTTTCAAATTAGGTTTCAAGAACTGTAATTTTATAAGGCTTTTCTCAAAGTATTGTGTGTCAAAAAAATATCGCCCCCCGATGGCGTTAAGGTAGCCAGATGCGCCTTCTCGTTGGCATATATCTACGACCCTTTCTGATAATTTCAGGTGTCTGTTGTCATACCTTTCACCACTGCGTAAAAGTGTTTTTTCGATGCCTAAGTAAGTCAAAACCATTTGTACACTGTCAATGGAGACATCAGCAATTGCGCAGTTTTTTGCCCCCCTCAGTAAGTCGTCCACTTTCGGAAAAACGGTATCAAAATAAGGTGCTTTGCTATAAGCGTGTCGTAAAGTACGGGTTAGTTTCTGATACCAAAACGAAGGATTTTCAGAAATCAGCGTCGCTCGAATATCTGTAAATGAACTTATATTTTGAATCGGAATCGTAAAGCGGTGCTTTTTGCGATTGAGCAAAATATTGTTTCGATGAATCCACCCATTTTTGATGAATCCGACATCATCAAAAAAAATAAATTTATCTGCCGCATTCATAAGCTGAAAATAGCCTAAATAGGGCAGAAAGTAGGGTTGCATGATTGCTATTTTCATTTTCAAAAAGGAAAAATAGCCTAAAAGGGAATGATAAATGATGAATTATCATTTCATTATCTTTTAGTGTTTTAAGGTTTTGTCACCATCTGGGTTCAATTTAGGTATATACAGAGTAATAAACCAAAGTGCTAAAAAAAACGGTTTTCGTGCTAAAAAAAGGAAATTAAATATGGTAAGTCAAACAATATTACCCATAGAAAAACTATGGTTTTAAACTGAAATAATGCAGATAAGAGAAGCTGCATAAGGAATCGTAGAACACTCGTTGTATGTTTGTTTTATTATGTCCTGTTATTAAAAAGAAATATAGTATCCTGTTTCCTATTCAGTTAGTTCTTGTTAAAGCCAAATCAAGTACTGCAATGTGGTTTTCAACGGTTTTGATATATCATTTTATGCTCTTTTATTTGATTTTTTTCGTTTGAATAATTTTTTCGTTTTATCCCAAAAACCTTCGTTATTATAGTAGTAAGACGAGTAATAACCATAATTGTAAGAATTGCCAAATTCTTGTTTAACATTATTAAGTAGAACATTCATGTTCTTCAATTTCTGCGTTTCATCTACTTCTTGCATAAATTTAAGATGAGAAGTTGTTGAATATCCATATTGAAGAACAATCAAGGTTTGTTGAACATAATCCTTCAGTAAAAAACCATCTGCAACAACACCAACGGGGGCACCATCAACTACGACAAAATCATAGTTCTTTTCACAATAGTCAAATAGCTCTTTAACCTTGTTTGTCATCAATAATTCCGAAGGATTGCGTGGTATTTTCCCACAATCAATATAGTGTAAGTTCGGCAAACGGTCATACACATTGATTAACTTACGCAACGATGGCACTTCTCCACTCAAAAACTGGGCAATGCCGACCTCCGATATTTTGTCTTCAAGAAACAACTCTAATTTGGGTTTCCGAAGATCTAAACCCAAGACAATCCCTTTTTTGCCTGTCAAGCCTAATGTCAAAGCTAAATTGGCCGCGATAAAAGTTTTACCTTCTCCACTAATTGTAGAAGATACAAGTATCGTTCTGTTATTTTGTTCCCCCGCAGTATTTTGCAAATTACTCCTGACCAATCGAAACGATTCTGCTAAAATAGAATGGCTATCGTTGATAATGAGCTTGTTGCGTTTGCCACGCACATGAGGAATAAAACCGACAAATGGCAGTGATAGGTATTTATCAATATCCGCACGATAATGCACTTTATCGTTGAACAAATCTCTCACATAAAGCCCTAATATCGGAATGATTAAGCCTAAAAGCGAAAAAAACAAAGCCATTTGAACAGGTTTGGGCGATATAATCCCCCTTACGGCTGCGCGCTCAAGTAGGCGTGTATTGGCAGCTTGTGCCGCAACGGTTAAAGCCGTTTCCTCTCTTTTTTGTAGTAAAAACAAGAAAAGGGTCTCTCTTATACCTTTTTCACGCATGATTTGTGCCAACTCTCGTTCATTAGTTGGCATCATATTGATTTGGTTCTCAATGGGAATAATTTGTTGTTTATATCTTTCTTTTTGGTCGTTGACTTCTTGCTTGATGGTCTGAACGCTGTTGAAAATATTGTTTTTTAAGAGCTTCATTTCTTCGTCTAAAGTACCCAACATAGGATTATTTTCTGTCGCTGAAGCCTTCATTTCGTTACGTTTATTGATGAGCGCATTGTAACGCTTTATCATATCAGCTAATGGCGCACTACTTTGAACTTCCGTACTATATGGTAAACTCGTGTAGATTTCAGATTTATCCATCAGAATGGTTTCAATAGTTTTAACTGCCCTCTCCCGAGTGTCCAAAGCATCTACTTTTAGCCCCATAGCATCTGATTTTGCGATGTACGATTTGGTCATATCCGCACTCAAAATGGGTAAGGCACGATCTTTTCTGAAACCCTCTTCTTGTTTATCAACACTATACAGTTCGTTAGCGACATAGTTTAGCCGTTGATTGATGAAGTCCATCGTCTTACGTCCTGCATCATTTTTACCTTCAATAATAGAGACACCATATTCACGCACTAAACGATTGATGACAGCCACGCCTCTTTCTGGCACTTCGTCTGTTGTTGCTATATTAAGAATACTGGAACGCCCGGCTTGTGAAATATCTAACCGAGAACGATATAAATCTGCAGTTTCATAAAGATCTCCTACGGAGATAATCAGAGTATACTCCGCTGACAAATCGCCCACTTTTTTAAGAACTAATT
>JAYTUR010000340.1:0-7842 GCA_043744475.1 Saprospiraceae bacterium
ATTAACATTGACAGTAAAATTCGAAACTTCGTCGTCGGTAAAACGCATTACAAATAAATCAAAAATCAAACTGAAATGCCAAAAAAGGAATCAAACCACTACCCCGATATTGAATATAGAAGCCACAGACGAATTCGCGTGCCAATTAGGGAAATTGGACTATCGTTTTTCTGTTAATAAACCTTTTGTCAATGGCACTTTGACGAGTAGTTTGACTGCCGCAGTGTCGGGCAAAGAAGTAGCGATGACTGCGTCTTTTGAAAAAACGGCGATACAAGGTCATGCTAATTTATATGCTTTGGGACAAAGAATCGAATGTTTTGCCTTACTTTGTTGGGTCTTATTCGGGGTCTAAAAAGGTCAATAAGCAATTACTATTTTTAAAACGAAATAATCAAATAACAAGAAATGAATAATGTACAAACAGTGGACAAGAAAACACTCTGGGCAGTCATCTGGGCATCGTCTATCGGCACATTGATTGAATGGTATGATTTTTATATATTCGGCACATTGACTGCCATTATCTCCACGCAATTCTTTCCATCTAACAACCCAACGGCGGCACTTTTGGCAGCATTGGCGGCTTTTGCGGCGGGTTTTTTGGTGCGCCCATTTGGGGCAATCTTTTTTGGTCGTTTAGGCGATTTGGTCGGGCGAAAATATACGTTTTTAGTTACTTTGTTGCTCATGGGTTTGTCCACTTTTGCGATTGGTTTGGTGCCAAGTTATAAGACTTTTGCGGGTGCACCCTTCATTATTTTATTATTAAGACTGGTTCAAGGTTTAGCATTGGGCGGCGAATATGGCGGTGCAGCTACCTATGTGTCCGAACACGTTTCATCAAAAGAAAGGGGTTATTACACCAGTTTTATCCAAACAACGGCTACTTTGGGCTTGTTTTTAGCTTTGGGCGTGATTTGGATTACAAAACACCAAGTAGGTGCTGAAGCTTTTGCAGAATGGGGTTGGCGTATTCCGTTTTTAATATCTATTTTATTAGTCGCGGTCTCTGTTTTTATTCGTTTGAGAATGGAAGAATCACCTTTGTTTTCAAAACTAAAAGTTGAAGGCAAAGTGTCCAAAAACCCATTAAAAGAAAGTTTTGGCAACAAAGCGAACCTAAAAATGGTCTTATTGGCACTTTTTGGTGCAACAGCAGGTCAAGGCGTTGTGTGGTACACCGGGCAGTTTTATGCCAATGCCTTCATTCAAAATACCTTAAAAGTACAAGACGACCAGCGCATATCGTTGATGCTGATTGCCATTGCCTTAGCCACACCTTTCTTTGTTGTGTTTGGTAAATGGTCGGATAAAGTGGGGCGCAAATGGATTATGATGGCGGGTATGTTGATTGCTGTTTGCTCTTATTTGCCGATTTACAAAACGATGGACAGCCTTGCTGATGCCACTAAAAAGACTATAGTTGCTGAAAAATCGTCTAAAACGGTCGTTGTTGTTGCTGATGCTAAAAACCCAACGGACTCGATCACAACAACCGCTACACGCAATGTTTATACGGACGGCACTTATATTGAAGAATTTAAGAAAGAAACCAAATTGGCAGATGCCACACAGCCTGCTATTAAGCCCGATGTGAAGAAAAACGTCTATTTGAGTCAAGGCAATTATTGGATGATGATGTTCTTAGTGTTTGTCCAAATTTTGCTCGTAACGATGGTGTATGGACCTATAGCTGCATTCTTAGTCGAGTTGTTCCCAACGCGTATTCGGTACAGTTCTATGTCGTTGCCTTATCACGTCGGCAATGGTATCTTTGGTGGATTGACTCCTTTTATTGCCACAGCATTGGCGGCTGCAGGTGGTGCAGCAAAGTTCAATGGTTTGTTTTATCCGATTGCGATTGCCGCATTAACCTTGGTTATAGGTACTATCTTTTTGAGTAATAAAATAAATGATGATGCCGAAGATTGATAATCAATCACCCCCTCAGTAAGTTTTGAGTTTTTGAAAAAATAATTTTAAAAAATTGTAAATCAATATATTATGAATGGTCTTAAAAAAATTGCAGGCTTGCTTTGTATTATTGTGGGCATCGTTGCAGAGTATTCCTTGATAACAGCGATTACCTCTGGCACATTGGTAAAAAATCCGGAGGAGAATACAATATTTGCCTTAACGGTCATACCTGTTTCTATTCCAGTCGTCTTAGGCGGCTTATTGCTTTTCGGTTATTATGCTTTAAAGGGTGAATATGATACGAATGAAGTTTAAAATGCTTATAAAGGGCTTTTCTATAAAAATAGCATAAATGCCACTCACTGTTTTTCATAACTTTGGCATGGGAAACAGTGAGTAATTACCCCTTTATTTTTGCCAAATACTTATTCTAAACTATCAATTGCTAATTATGAGTTATATAATCAAGTCATTCGACCAATACAAAAAAACTTATGAACACAGCGTCAAAGACCCTGAAAGTTTTTGGGCAGAACACGCCAACCGTTTTACTTGGCGTAAAAAATGGGACACTGTCGTCAACTGGGATTTTGAAGACTATCAAACCCAATGGTTTATCGGTGGTAAACTCAATATCACTGAAAATGCCCTCGACCGTCATCTCGCAACTCAACCCAACAAAGCTGCTATTATCTGGGAACCCAACGACCCAAATGATGCGGGTTTGACCTTGACATACAAGGAGTTACATGCGCAAGTTTGCCAATTTGCGAATGTTTTAAAAAACAATGGCGTTCAAAAAGGTGATAGAATCTGCATTTATATGCCGATGATTCCAGAATTGGCAATTGCCAGCCTCGCTTGTGCCAGGATTGGGGCGATTCACTCGATTGTGTTTGGCGGTTTTTCGGCTCAAGCCTTAGCAGACCGCGTCAATGATGCAGAAGCAAAAATAATTATCACCGCCGATGGTGTTTTCAGAGGCAATAAGGAACTCGCTTTGAAAGACATTGCCGACGAAGCAGTATCAAAGACCCCCTCAGTAAAAACGGTCATTGTTTGCAAAAGAGTCGGTAATTTTATTCACTGGAACGAAAGCAGAGACAAATGGTGGCATGAGGAAATGGCAAAAGCCTCAACCGATTGCCCCGCAACAGAAGTGGATAGCGAAGACCCACTGTTCATACTCTACACATCAGGCTCAACAGGCAAACCCAAAGGCGTAGTGCATACGACGGGCGGCTATATGGTTTATACGCATTACACCTTTGAAAACATATTTCAAATGGGTGAAAATGATATTTATTGGTGTACCGCTGACATCGGTTGGATTACAGGACACTCCTATATTGTTTATGGTCCACTTTTGGCAGGTGCAACATCTGTCATGTTTGAAGGCATTCCGACATGGCCCGATGCGGGACGTTTTTGGGAAATAATTGATAAATTGAAAGTCAATCAATTTTATACCGCGCCAACGGCTATTCGTGCCTTGATGGGTGCCGGTTTGCAATATGTCGCACCTTATAGTCTTTCGACTTTGAAATTATTGGGGTCGGTTGGCGAACCCATCAATGAAGAGGCTTGGCAATGGTATTACAAATACATCGGCAAAAGCCGGTGTCCGCTCGTAGATACGTGGTGGCAAACGGAAACAGGCGGTATTATGATTTCACCATTGCCAAATGTTACACCTCTAAAGCCAACGATGGCAACGCTGCCACTACCCGGTGTTCAGCCTGTTTTATTGACACCCGAAGGGCAGGAAATCGAAGGCAATAATGTCGAAGGATTATTGTGCATCAAATACCCTTGGCCCGGCATCATTCGCACCACTTATGGCGACCACCAACGTTGCAAGGAGGTCTATTTTGGTCCTTACAAAGGCTATTATTTCACCGGAGATGGCGCAAGACGCGATGAAGATGGCTATTATCGCATCATAGGTCGGGTGGACGATGTGATGAATATTTCAGGTCACAGAATCGGAACAGCTGAGGTAGAAAATGCCATAAATAAACACCCTTTTGTCGTAGAATCAGCCGTAGTGGGCTATCCGCACGATATAAAAGGACAAGGCATTTATGCTTTTGTCATCTGTGACCGCACTGTTACAAGCGAAAAAGCCTTTAAAGATGAGATACTGGTGGAGGTAACGAAGCAGATTGGACCTATTGCAAAACCTGATATTATTCAGGTGGTTACGGGCTTGCCAAAAACCCGTTCGGGTAAAATTATGCGTCGGATATTGCGTAAAATTGCCGAAGGAGATGTCTCCAATTTGGGTGATATTTCAACATTACTCGACCCCTCAGTAGTGGAGGCTATTAAAGCAGGTGTGCCAACGTTAAAAAAATAAACCAGACTGTAAATAGGCAACTAAGTAGGTCATCTTAAATAATTGCTACAAACTTTCCAAAACTTTATAAACTTTTAGAAAGTTGTTATTCCTTGAAAATCAATGATTTATTTACCCCCCTCAGTAAAATATAGATTATTTACGATGACCTACTTAGTTTTGAAAGTATCAAATTTAAAATCTGAAAATAATGAATTATCAATCCCTTTATGACCACAGTATCTCGCAAAGAGAAGGTTTCTGGCATGAGCAAGCTTAAGCCATCCACTGGTTTAAATTCCCTAAAACCATTCTGTCAAAAGACCTAAAAAGCTTGTTTCATTGGTATAAAGGGGGTAAATAGTGAAGACACCATGAAAGGGCAAATCTCGGTCGGTTTCATCACTTTCATTTTGCAGTTTTTCCCTTAATTCATTCCAATATCGGCTTGGTTGAGGGCTATCTGTCAAAACCTCAATCACGTCCACTATTGAAAAATATCATTGGCTTTTGTGCCAAACCCAACGGACTTGTTTTTCTTGGAAAAGGATGGTTTTATTATTTTGTTCCATATTTAACAGGTGCTTTTAACTGCTAAAAACTAATTGTAATATAAAGTAGCATTTATTATTTCAAAACCTCAACCAAAGCCTTCCCTAACAACTCATACCCTAGCCCATTTGGATGAAGCCCATCTGAAAAGAGTTTTTCATCAATTTTACCTGTTTTTAAGAGCAGATTTGTTCCAATATCGGCATAAAACGCACCATTGATTTGAGCCATATTTTGAATGCCTTTATTCAAAACCAACAAGCGCGCCTCTTGATTACGGCGTGGATACAGCCCCAAAAGGTAAATTTTAGTGGTCGGTTGCCGTATTTTAATCGCCTCAATCAGAAATTTCAAACCATTGATAATGTCTTCATCGGTATTAATGAGCAAATTATTTGTACCGATATTAATGACGATTTTATCAGGCGTAATACCTTCTAATTCTTCGTGATAGACCCGCCATAAGACATTTTCAATCCTGTCCCAACCAAAACCAAAATTGCGAGCTTGCAAGGGTTCTAAGTATTTTTGCCATGAATCCGCACCTTTTATGCGGTTATTCAGCGGTTTACCGCCCCAATTATGCGTAATAGAGTTGCCAATCATCAACACTTTTGACGGTTCGGTTTTATTTAATGCGAATATGTCATAATGCCTCGCTTCCCAATTGTAGCTGCCGGGTTCTCTGTTTTGACGAATCGGCATTTGGGTAATGATTGTCCCTTTTGGCTCTTTGAGAATCTCTCTCAATTTTTTTTCATACCCTTCCGCATAACGCATCATGCCGTAGTCATTGGGGTGTGTGCCGTCCACCATAGCATCTAAATCTAAGGCAATTTCATCAATTTTCAAGGTAAATAGAGCCAAAATGCCTTCTTTTTGTAGTTGTGTAAACGCCTCTCTCAAATTTTGATTGGCATCTTCAAACAGTTTTTGTCTATCAGGCATCAGATACCCCTCAGTATAACCCGCATGTTCAGTCAATAAAATCGGCGTTGTTGGGTGTTTTTCGCGAAGACTTTTGACGGACTCAATGATGCGTTTTTGAAGTTCGGCTTTCTCAAAACGCGTACCTATCATATTGGGCAGACAATCTAAAACATAAACCTTTGCATCAATTTCATTGATAAAGTCAATGAGTTCTTTTTCCAATTGCCCATTGCCCGAAAATGCCAAATTGACAACCGTTCGGTCGAATTTACGGGCTAAAATATTCGTCCACGCCATACCAGGACGCGACGCACATGCCCCTTGTGCGATGGACGTGCCGTAAACCACAATCGGTTTTTCGCTCATTTTAGTCAACGGTGTAAAATCACTACCCGTCGGCACGCCAATTTCTAAATCTCTGACAATGTTGTACAAAGGCAGATACAAGCGATACTCGCGACCTAATTTGTGGTATTGGTCATTAGGTCTTAATTTATCAAAATTGTAGGAAACAGTGTCTTTAAAACTGTATTTGCCATTACAAAAATGCCAATTCCCATCGTTGTCAATGGCGTATAAATCAACGCCACTCACGCCCGTTGACGGCATGTGTGGCATATTGATATTTCCCGACACCTTGTATCTGACCACAATTTGAGGCGCATTGCTGATAAACCGAATGCTCAAACCCGCACTATTTTTTGATAAATTCCAAACAGGTTTTCGTACTAATGCTTCGGCTCGTGGCGGCAAACGAAACAGAGAATCGTTCATTTCGCTTGTCCAAAATTGTCCATCAACGACTGGAAAGGAACTATCCGAAGGCTTCCACCACTTGAAATCGGTCGGAATTTGAGCAAAAACGCCGTTTATACTGAGGGGTATAAACAGCAGCAAAAAGAGGCTTATTGATAGATTTTTCATTGAATTTTTCAATTTTGACTTTATAAACCACTGTTTGGGCTGAAAAATTTTTAAATCAATTGGATGAAGCAAAAGAAGTTGACCCTAAAAAAAATCGTTTAGAGAGCGCTTTCAACAAACCCACCCAATTTCACATACTTCTCATACAATTCTAAATACACCGTCGCTTTCTCCGCTTGCGGATAATATGCGGCATCATAACCCGATGACATAGCGGCTTGTGCGGCTTCCATTGTCGGATAAACGCCTGAGGCAACGGCGGCACACATTGCGGCACCTAGCGCACAGGCTTGCTCCGATTTCACCACTTTTATGGGCATATTCAAGACATCTGAAAGGGTTTGCATCACAAAAGGCGACTTTTTGGCAACGCCGCCAATTGCTACAACTTGTTGAATTTTAACACCTTCGGTGATAAAACGGTCAACAATGGCTTTTGAACCAAATGCTGTCGCTTCGACTAAGGCTTTGAAAATGATGGGCGCATCGCTGCTCAAATTCAAGCCTGTTATCGCCCCTTTTAAGGTATGATTCGCATCGGGCGTGCGCCGTCCATTGAACCAATCGAGGGCAATCGGGTCGTTTTTACTGAGGGGCAGTGCGGCGGCTTTTTCAGCGAGTTTTGGAATGATTTGAGCGGTGATTTCAGTCGCTTGTTCTTCACTCAAAAATTCACGCAGCGGAAATGCTAAGAGATTTTGAAACCACGCATAGACATCGCCAAAAGCCGATTGACCCGCTTCCATACCCAACATATTGGGCACAATAGAGCCATCCACTTGTCCACAAATGCCTTTTATGAGCAAATGACCGACCTCTTCTGTGGGCGCCATGAGCATATCGCACGTCGAAGTGCCCATGACACGGACGAAGGTGTAAGGCTCGATGTGCGCCCCAACGCCGCCCATATGGGCATCAAAAGCGCCAACACCGATGACAACATCTTCAGATAAGCCCAATTTTGCCGCCCATTTGCTTGAAATTTTGCCCATTGGCACATCACTCGTATAAGTATGACGAAAAAGCCGTTCACGCAAACCCGCCAAAAGAGGGTCTAATTGGGTCAAAAACGCTTCGCTTGGTAAGCCTTCAAAGGCTTCATGCCACATGGCTTTGTGTCCTGCGGCACAACGCGAGCGTTTCATACTGAGGGGGTCGATTTCGCCCGTCAAAACGGC
>JAYTUR010000341.1:0-2042 GCA_043744475.1 Saprospiraceae bacterium
TTTAAAGTCAAATGGGCTTTTCATATTGTTGACCGTCAAGGTCGTCCTGGCTTAGGCTCACGTGGTGGTGCTGAGTATTTTCCAGAAGACAAAAACTGGATTTATACGGTAGCCCAGTGGTTTCCGCGCATGTGCGTCTATTCTGACGTAACGGGTTGGCAACACAAGCAGTTTTTGGGTTCAGGCGAGTTTACACTCACTTTTGGCAATTATGAAGTGGCTATAACTGTTCCCGCCGATCATATTGTGGCGGCAACGGGTGTTTTACAAAATAGTAAAGAAATATTGACAGCCGATCAGTTAGCACGTTTTGAAAAAGCAAAAACGGCTTTTGATGCGCCTATAATGATTGCTACTGAGGGGGAGGCACGTGAAGCCGAAAAAACAAAATCAACGGCTAAAAAAACGTGGATTTTCAAGGCGGACAATGTACGCGACTTCGCTTTTGCTACGTCTCGTAAGTTTATTTGGGACGCAATGGCAGTCAAACAAGAGGACGGTACAACGCCTTTGGCAATGTCTTATTATCCAAAAGAAGGCAATCCGTTGTGGGAAAAATACTCAACAAAATCGGTAGCACATACCTTAAAATGGTATTCACATTACACCTTTCCTTATCCGTATCCCGTAGCTATTTCAGTACATACCGACCAAATTGGTATGGAATATCCGATGATCTGTTTCAACGGTGGTCGCCCTGAAAAAGACGGAACTTATTCAGAAAGAACGAAATACGGTTTAATTTCTGTTGTCATACATGAAGTCGGTCATAATTATTTCCCAATGATTGTGAATTCCGATGAGCGTCAATGGACGTGGATGGACGAGGGTTTGAACTCATTCATGCAATACCTCGCCGAGCAACAATGGGAGCGCGATTATCCGAGTCGTCGTGGACCTGCGGCTAACTTAACAGATTATATGCGCGGCGATGCTGGTAAATTAGAGCCGATTATGACCAATTCAGAGTCATTGCGTTCATTTGGTAATAATGCTTATGGCAAACCAGCTACGGCACTCAATATACTGCGGGAGACGGTTATGGGACGTGAATTATTCGATTTTGCGTTTAAAACCTACTCCCGTCGTTGGATGTTCAAACATCCGATGCCCGCCGATTTGTTCCGAACCATGGAAGATGCATCTGGCGTTGACCTCGATTGGTTTTGGCGTGGTTGGTTCTATACGACTGATAATGTAGATATTGCGATTGATAATGTCAAAACATACCGGATCAATTCAAAAAATCCTGATGTTGAAATGGCTGCCCTCAAAGCAGTAGACCAAACTAAGCCCCGCAATATCACAAGCATCCGCAACGATAAGGCAATCGCTAAAACACAAGACGAAATTGACCCGAACATCCGTGACATTTATACGGGTGATGAATTGGACTATCAAACAACGATTTTGGATAAGGAGGAATATCAAAAGTACGTGGCATCGTTGAGCAAAGATGAAAAAGCGATTTTGGAATCGGGTATGAATTTCCATGAAATCACTTTTGAAATGAAAGGTGAACTGTTATCGCCCATCTGCGTCGAGTTGCAATTTACGGATGGTACAAAAGAATACCATAAAATTCCAGCCGAAATATGGCGTATGGGTGACCGAAAAGTGACAAAAGTGTTCAAATCTTCAAAAGAATTGAAGCAAGTCGTTCTCGATCCAATGCTCGAAACGTGTGATGTAAATGAAGAAAACAATTATTTTCCACCAAAACCGCAAATGTCACGTTTTGAAATTTTTAAAGGTGGTCAACGCCAATTTGGTGGTGGTGAAAACCCTATGCAAAAGTTGAAACGGGCAAAAGACCGTGAGAAACAAGTAGGTGGAGGAAATTAAACCTTTAAAAAATTTTAAATTTACGGAAGAGGTATGAAATTCCCTAAAAAGCAAAGGCGATAAGACTTACTGAAGAGTCTTATCGCCTTTCTTTTTATTATATAATAGCTTAAAAACTAAGCTTGAAAGATAACTTTTCGATAAATCTTTGACAAAGCAAATGAATGACTCAAAACCCGAATTTTTTGAGTCATATC
>JAYTUR010000342.1:0-2037 GCA_043744475.1 Saprospiraceae bacterium
CTTTTCGGAGTTTACCTCCAATAAATCGTACTTTTCGCCTACAATTTTGCCATTTTCAACCGTCAAATCTAAACGCCCAACGAAAGAACCAAATGCGCCAGGCTCAACAACTTTGGCATATTTGCACTGAATCGGCTTACGCACACGTTCATGTGTATCGCCACCAAAAATATAGTTCACACCTTCACATTCAGGCGAATTGGCTAAGGCAATTTGTTGCGAAAGTCCTATATGTGCGATGATGATGATAAAATCACATTGCTCTTGTTCTTTCAAAACATTGACGTAATACGCCACATTTTCATCGGGTTTGGTGTACAAAATGCCTTTCGTATAAGCAGGCGATTGACGAATCGGCACTAAATGGTCGGTATAGCCCAAAAAACCAATTTTTACACCGTGTTTTGAGAGGGTTTGGTAGGGCGGAAAAATCAATTCGCCTTTTTTACCATCACCCAAATCGTGGTACATATTGGCGCAAACTTTTGGTGCATCGAGCGCACCCAACAGTTTTTGCATTTTATTTTTACCAAAAACCACCTCCCAATTGCCGGGTAAATAAAGGTCGTAACCCAAGGCATTTAAAATGTTCACATAAGCCGAACCCGTTGTTTTTACGGACAACATACTGCCTTGAAACATGTCGCCTGTGTCTAATATAAAGGTATCGGGATTGCGCTTGCGGGCATTATCGAACAAGGTTGCTAAATGCGCATAACCGGCTGTTTTTCTAAAAACAATTTGCTCATTTTCCCAAAACAGCTCATCGTGCGGATGCACTTGACAATGTACATCAGTGGTTTGAAGGAGTGAGATGACCTTTTTACCTTCCTCAATGGCTTCAAAATCATCGTTTTTACTGAGGGGGGTATCTGAATGAGAATATGATGTTTCGGATTTACCAATGCCGGGCGTTAAGCCGACAACGATGCTGCCGAGGAGGGTTTTCTGAATGAATTTTCTGCGATTAGCCATTTTAATTCTTTATTTGAGTAAAAGAAAGCGTATTTTTGGACGAACAACCTCAGTATCCTACTTCATTTTTACGTTTAAAACTACAAAAAATGAAGTTTTGAACCGCCGCCGAAGGCGTAACATGGTCAACAACAATACATTTAATCTTTACAAAAAAAGCCTCAACCCGCTTACTCAAGGTTTGTTCAGAATATTGTTGAATATCCAAACCGCTGCATTTAGTGGGTCCATTTTCTGTAAAAGTGCTTAAAATTAAAGTGCCTTCGGGCTTAACATGCTGCTTTACAGTTGAAACGTATTGTTCCACGTCTTCTTTTTGTGTCAAAAAATGAAACGTTGCACGGTCATGCCAAAAGTCGTATTGCTCCCTAGGTTTGAAATCAACGACATCAGAAACAATCCATTTGACATGCTTTGCTTTGTCGCCCAAAGCCTGTTTTTTCTTTTCTATAGCAGTTGCCGAAATATCTAAAACAGTGATGTTTTCATAGTTATTTTCTAATAAATAGTCAACAAAACGGCTTTCGCCACCGCCAATGTCAATGATATTGGCAGATTTTGGTAATCGCATGGATTCAAAAAACTGAATCGAAGTGGTTGGCGTTTCTTGAAACCAACTCACCTCTTCGAAGTTCTTTTTTTGGTAAACAGTTTCCCAATGCTCTTGCTTTCTCATGTTTGATGTGAATTTTTGTGAAAATTTGATGTTCTATATTTTCATAAAATACTGTGGGGTAAGGATTTACCTGCCTTTTGTCGCTTCTTTCTGCTCTTTCACCTTCTTTTGAAAATCAACGATAGGCTGATAAGGTCCCAATTTGTGCTGAATATCGGGAAACGAATCAGCAAAGGGACCAAAAGGATGATCGTAGGGCTTCGCATCAATTTTGGGCCAATCGGTTGCCAAAAATGGATGTTTGGGACGAGGTTGAGAGTTGACAAAAGCGGCTAAATCCCATGCTTCAGCGTCACTCAATTGTGGATTTTGGTAGGTTGCCCCAAATGGCATATTCGCTTTCACATAACCTGCAAAAGCGGATAAGCGGTACAAACCTGCCGCTT
>JAYTUR010000343.1:0-7798 GCA_043744475.1 Saprospiraceae bacterium
ATTTAGTATTTTTCTTAGCACCGCGAAAGCACAAAAAGTTTTATTAAAATATTTATAATGGAAAAAAGATTCAATGATTCGCTCCAATACGTCATGGAGAATTGGCACAACATTGTCAAAAAGTATCAAATTCCAAACACAAAAATTGCGATTTGGCAGATGATAACAACGTTCCTACCCTTCGTAGGTTTATGGGTTTTAATGTATTTTAGTTTGTCTGTTTCTTATTGGTTAACACTCGGTTTAGCCCTTGTCAACGCCTTCTTTTTGGTTCGTATTTTCATCATTCAGCATGATTGCGGACATCAATCCTTCACAAAATCTCGTAAAGTCAACGATATAATTGGCTTCTTATGTAGTGGTTTTAGCCTCATTCCTTACAAATATTGGGCAAAAGCCCATAATTTCCACCACGGTCATTGCGGTCGTTTAGAACCAGATATTCGCGATATTGGTGATATGCCTATGTTAACTGTCAATGAGTTTCGCAATATGCCAAAGCTCCACAAACTCGGCTATCGCGTATTCCGTATGCCTTTGGTGTTGTTGAGTTTGGGCTCATTTTACTATATTTTCATACACAATCGTTTCGCATCTATCAAACAACGCGGTTTTGAATTCGCTAAAAAATCACTCATTTTTAGCAATTTGTTCATGGCAGGCTTGTATATCAGTGGCTTTTTGGTATTCGGTACATGGACTTTTCTGAAAATTCACTTGCCCATCGTCATGTTCTTTTCTGTCATGGCATTTTTTGCTTTTTACATTCAGCATCAACACGAGCAAGCGTACAAGCAATGGAAAGAGGAATGGACTTTCGTTATGGCTGCGCTACGGGGCAGCACTTATTGGAAATTGCCGCGCGTGTTTCAATGGTTGACGGGCAATATTGGTATTCACCACATTCATCATTTGAGTTCATTGATTCCAAACTATAATTTGCAAAAATGTAAAGACGAAAATCCTGTTTTGCAGGAGCATATCACAACGGTCTCTTTTACAGGCAGTTTGAAATATTTCGTTAATAAATTGTGGGACGAACAACAACAACGCATGATTACTTTCGGCGAATATCGTCGTTTGTATGGCAGTACGTGGCAAACTAATTAATAATAAATACTATTACTCACTGTTTCTCGCAAAGCGAGAAATACGTGCTTTAAATAGATTTTTCAGGAGTTTCTGTACTTTTTGAATGAAAAATCTTTGATTTTTCATTCAAAAAGTACAGAAACTCCGATAGAATCAATTCTTGTACGCTTTTTTTTGCTTGCAAAAAAACAGTGGGTAATAGCAAGTTATTTGTTCTGCATTCTTAATGGATATAAAAGCCATAAATAAAGGCAACCAATGTATCATTGGTTGCCCTCTTAGTTTTAATAAATGATTGGATTGATTTAAAATTTTAAAACATTAACGAGTAACAGTGAAATACTCCGTTTCATCAGCAGTTTGTACTTCAAAGAAATACACACCTGATTGGAGTTTTGCTAAATCGAATGTTTTACGCAAAACGACATCGCTGTAAGCATCTTCAAAGACCAAACCGCCTTCGTTGTTCAAGATACGCACAGACGTTTTTCCGCCTTTTTTGACAAAAGAACTGACAAAAACCTTGTCGCCTTTCTGTGTCAAAGCAGGTAGAAGCGTTTCTTCGCGTTCGTTTTCCGACAACGTGATACCCAGTGTCGTGATGTCAAAATACTGGATGACTTTGCTACCGTTGCGTTTTACAGTGAAGTGATACTTGCCATTCGGCAGATTTTCTAAGCGGTAAGCCTTAACGAAATTCGGTGTCACTTTAACCGTTTCGCTAACCAAACTGACCCCCTCAGTATCTTCCAAATAAATGGCAACTGATTCAGCGTTTATATTCTTAACGCTGATTTTGAGCGTTTTGTCAATCGTGCTAAAATTCACATTTGTACCGTCAAAAAATGTTGTGCGGACGGTTGCGCTGATTTGGGTTGTGAAGAGCACGGCGACCAAAGTTGCTAGAAAAATGATTTTTGATTTCATAACTTTGAATTTTTAAAAATTTGTTAAACAATAAGGTGATTAAGATAAACGACTCGTGCCGGCAAAATGAATCGTTTAAGTCTTTGTTAGTGTGTTGAAAATATCTTTTTACTTCAACACCTAATTGATGATGCAAAGGTAGGGTCACTCTGACCGAAATTGAAAGCCTTGTAGCCAAACAGCCCTCACTTCAAGGTCTTTTTAAAGGATTTTGAATTTTCACAAAATTATTATCATCGAAAAATCATTTTTACAACTATAAATTTTGGTCAAAAATCATGACTGTTGGGGTCAAAGACTTAATCTGGCGGTAATGATAAGTTTACAAACCCTAATATGACCACCTATTTCCAAAGATTTGCGCCCTTTTTTCTAAAAACAACTTGATTTTTACTGAGGGGTGTTAATTTCGCACAACTTTTAAAAATATTCATTTTTCATTCATCACTATATATATGTCTGATTTAAGTTGGTTATCCCGCACAACCTTACTTGTCGGTTCGGGCGGTGTCAAACAGTTGAACCGTGCTCATGTATTAGTCGTCGGTTTGGGCGGTGTCGGCTCGTTTGCCGCTGAATTTATCGCCCGCGCTGGTGTCGGCGAAATGACAATCGTTGATGGTGACGTGGTTGACCCCACCAATCGCAACCGCCAGTTACCTGCTTTGGCGACCACGCACGGCGTTTCTAAAGCGGAATGGATGGCTGAACGGCTAACAGCGATAAATCCTGACATCATTTTACATGTCATCAAAGACTTTTTAACGCCCGACAAAGCAGAGGAAATTTGTCAAGCCGCTAAATACGACTATGTAATGGACTGCATTGACAGCGTTTCGCCCAAACTGTTTTTAATCGCTTCCGCTAAAAAAAATGGCTTAAACATCGTCAGTTCGATGGGTGCGGGCGGCAAAATGGACCCAACACGTATTAAGGTAGCCGACTTGTACGATACTTATACAGATCATTTCGCCCTTCAAATCCGCAAAAGATTGAAGAAAAAAGGCATCCGACGCGGCTTAATCACCGTTTTCAGCGACGAACCCGCCGTAAAAGATTCTTTGATGATGACCGATGGCTCTAATTTCAAAAAGTCAGCTTATGGCACGATTTCATACATACCCGCCGCTTTCGGTGGCGTGTGTGCATCCGTTGTGATTCGCGGTTTGTTGGGTCAAAAAATTGAGTTGCATAAAAATAAGGCGTTGGAAGATATGAAAAAACGACGAACGGATTGGGCGGCTAAGGATAAGAAGTAAGTTTTTGGCTTTGTTCATAAACTTTTAACAAAAAAAGCACCGCCTACTGAGGGGGTGCTTTTTTACTTTCCATTAGTTCTTAACTCTAATTGGCACACTAGGGTTTTCTTATAAAAACAAAAATCTTTTGCAATATAATTTATTTTACTGTCTCTCAAAATAAAGTAAACGTCTAATATTTAGGAACAAAAGTAACATAATTTATCGTCGTGTTTTACACCGTAACTTTATGTCTTATAACAACTTTCCAAAAGTTATGCACAGAACAACGTGACAGCAATGACTTGAATAACTACTGAGGGGGTCGTTAAGGACTTGTTTTGAAAATATACTGAGGGGGTGATTCAGCTACCAGAATCGTGTCGTGTTATGGCACAAAGTTAAAATACTACAACGCCACAGACAATAGCATGAAATGGTGAAATTTCAGCTAAAAAAGTACCCTAAACAGTTTGTTCCTTCATACGATTTCGCTATATTTGTTGCTCTTACAACCATACTACTAAAACTTAACAAACCAAAATGAAGACGTTAACCTATTTACCTCTGTTTTTATGCTTTTTTTTAACTTTAAAAAGCACAGCCCAAAACACGACTTCTTTTCCCACTTTGCATCTTGAGCCACCGTTCAAAGACAGCATTCATCTGCGTCCGTATATCTCTATTTTTGCCGACAAAAGTAGAAGTATGTCTTTTCAAGAGGTTCAAAATCAAGTATTTACACCAATTGAATCTTTTCAACCTGATTCTAAATATCAGGCAGGGCGGTATTATTATTGGTATCGTTTTTCTGTTGAAAACACAACTTCGGATACCATCAAAATGTCGTTGAGTATGCCTATATACGACAGCATAGTTATTTACCCCGTCCAAAACGGACAGACTTTCGCCCCTGTCACTGTTGGATTTTTGATAAGAAAGCATCCACAACCTGAAAAAGCAATGTTTCCCAGCAATCGTACTGCCTTACTTGACTTTCCACCCCACTCAACCCAACAGTATTATGTGCGCTGCCACAGGCAGGGTTATGCGCACTATTTTTATCCAAAACTTTTTAACCAAAAAAGCGAAGCAAACTATTTTCTTTGGGATTTGATTCGTTATTATGCTTGGAATGCTTGTTTTATGGGCATTCTTATTTTTGTTTTTGCTATGTCTTTATTAAACTATGCACAAACACGCCATCAGGCATTTCTTTATTACATGGGTTATATTATGACTCAATTTTTTTATTATTGGTTTTATTTAGAATCAGACGACCTTTTTATCAACATTTTACCTATTTGGATTTTTGATTATTACTACTACATACCCTTAGCTTGGGGTTGGGCATTGTTTTATCTCCTATTTTTGATGCGTTTTTTTGAAACCAAGCAGAAGTTGCCACAAATGCACTTTTTTCTCAAAGTATCATTAGTCACTTATTTTTTTGTTTTGTTGATAGAGCGCATTTTGGTCTCTTATGATTATTGGACAGCTTGGGAAATGAGTGTTTATGGGAAATTTTTATTAAATTTTATCTGTTTCCCACCTCTCCTTTATACGATGTGGCAATTAAGACGCAATTGGTTAGCCATTTATATCTTAATGGGTAGTCTCTGCTACGCTTTGGGTTCTTTAGGTACACGTTTTTTCAATAATACCAACTATTTATGGGACGACAGTCTTATCTACAACCAACTCGGTATCCTCTTCGAGTTGCTGTTTTTTTCAATGGGTTTAGCCTACAAATTCCGTTTAGATGCCATTGATAAAGAACGTTATTTCATTGAAAATCAGCGTTTAGAATTAGAAAAAGCCTTGACATTAGCCAACCTTCGCAACCAAATCGCTCAGGACATTCACGACGAAATTGGAGCGGGTCTCACTAAAATTGCTCTCAGTGCGCAATTCACACTCCGTTTACCTGATTTAACGATAGCCGACGTTAGAGATAAAGTCAAACGTTTAGAATCTGACACCCGATACCTTGCCGCCAAGCTGCGCGAAATCGTTTTTGCCATTAATCCTGAATACGATGATTTTGACGAAATGCAAGCGTATTTTCGAGACACGGCACAACATTTTTGGGCGGAATCGAATATGGAACTCATTTTTGATTTTCCCAAAAGTGCAACTCAATTCACCGTTCCGCCCGATAAAAAACGCCATTTGCTGCTTATTTTCACTGAAATTCAAAACAATATCGCCAAACACGCTCAGGCAACGCAAGTGCATTTGACTTTTAAAATGACGACAACACACGAATTCAAACTGTCTATCCAAGATAACGGCGTTGGTTTTGCCCCCCTCAGTAAAAACGGCTTTTCTAAGGGTTTGTCGGGTATGAAAAACCGTGCAGAAAGTATTAAGGCAACATTTTTACTTGAATCAAGTGAAGGGGAAGGTACGTTGATAAGTCTAAATGGCACATTTTGATTGGATGTCAGGTATGTGTTCGAAACCTTGAGAAAATCTATTTTCTAAGTTCAATTTCATACTTTAATGCTATTTCATACTAAAATCAAAAGGCTGAACTTTGCATTTAGACTGACTTTACACATATATTAAAATACCAAACGCCTATTGCTATGATAAAAGTCGCCATTGTTGAAGATGATTTTGACATTTGTACGCTCACTTGCAGTTTGCTTAATTTATATGAAGGGATAAGTTGCATCGCTACTTTTGAAAGCGCAGAAGCTTTCCAAAAAGCCTTGCCATTGGCAGTTGATGTGGTGTTAATGGACATTGGCTTACCCAAACAAAACGGTATAGAGTGCATTAAAGCATGTCATCCCAAATATCCGAATATTGAATTTATCATGTTTACAGACCATATTGACAAAAAAGGCGTGTTTGAAGCCCTCGCTGTTGGCGCTACGGGCTATGTACTGAAAGGGGGCGTGCCTGAACGTTTGGTGGCGGCTATTCGAGATGTAAAAGATGGTGGCTCGCCGATGTCTCGACAAATATCCCGTATGGTAACGGCTTCTTTTCTAAAGACGGAAGATGAATTTCCAGAATTAGAAAAATTAACCGAACAAGAACGGACGGTACTGAGGGGTTTAGAGGAAGGGCTATCGTATAAAGAAATTGCCGCGTCTAAGTTTGTCAGTGAAAACACCATTCGCTCTCAAGTCCGCAGCATTTATGAAAAACTGCATGTGCATACGCGGATTGAAGCCTTGAGAAAGGTTTATCCGCGATAATCTTAAAACGCGGCGCGATAAAGTCAATCCCAAAATTTTACCTTCTGCCACACCCATTAGAATAGTAAAAATAAATGAATCAATTGAAATATCACCCATTTAAGGTTTAATATTTTGTTCATTACTTGTATGTATTGTGGCTAAATCCTCGTTTTAAACCATAAAACAAGGCGTTACCCAAACACATGGATAACGCCTTTGTACTTTTGAGTTGTTTTCAATCAAGAGACATAGACCCTTTCTATGTTAGTATTTAAACAATTGTATTTAGTTGGCTCCTATTTGTCCCACCAAACCTTAGAATCCAAATCATCTGCCCCTTGACGACCAATTGCAGCATCCACATTGGCTTTATTAACCGATATTTCAGAATTTGGATAAGTCAAACGGCGGATAAAATTGCCTTTGATACTTTTGCCTGGGAATGGATTTGGTGTTAAAGTAGGAAAACCACTTCTTCTGAAATTGGCAAAGGCTTCTGGTCCATTTAAGAAAGACGAAATCCAATATTGCGTATTGATTTGCTCCAAAGCCTTAGTGATTATGAACGGATTGGCGACTAAATAAGCATCCGCTTCCGCAGTTGTAAGAGCAGATTTGGCATCATAAGCCGCCATTTGATCCATGTGCAATTTTACGCCTTTGTTATACAAGTCAGCAACGACACCTGTTACCCAACCGCGTTGTGCGGCTTCAGCTAAAAGCAATTGCGTTTGAGAAGCCGTTACGAGAAATGAAGGAGCCGTGTTTTTAACCATGCGCGTTCTATCCACTTGACTAAAATCGTAGAAACTGGCTAACGAAAATTTAGCAACTTGCGTAGAAATCGTGTTATTGTCAAATCCCATCGGCATACCCACTTGTACTGAGGGGTCTGTATTGGCTTTAGCCGCCGTTTGTTCGGGACCTGATTTTGCGCCCACATAACGAACTGCGATTGATTTTAAGCGCGGGTCGTTGGTGCTTTTCAGATAATCCGCAAAAGGAGCAGCTAAGTAGATATTCGCTGCTTCCGTTGAATTTAGCATATTGCCAATCGGATTGACATAATTGGCATCTTGACGCACAACAGCGTTGTCGGCATTGGCATCAATAACACCCAATGACGCAGCTTTAGCGACCACAGATTGGGCTTGTGTGGCATCCACTTTACTCAAACGCATACCAGCGCGCAACAATAGAGAATTAGCAAATTTTTTCCATTTTGCTACATCGCCACCATATAAAACATCGGCTGTTTCGATTGTTTTTGATGCGTCAAGCGCAGCCGATGCATCGGTTAATTCTTTGATTATACCGGCATAAATTGACTGTTGTGTATCGTATTTA
>JAYTUR010000344.1:0-2031 GCA_043744475.1 Saprospiraceae bacterium
CGTGATAGAACTATAAGGATTTTAAATATAGTATTTATGAATTGGAACGTCTAAATGATTGATTATCATTTAGTTAAAATAGTTCGATGAAATATTTCAATGAATTTATCTATCTATAACGCACAAAAGTAGCAAACAGATTCAGGAAGTATTTTGTTTATTTAAAAGATAAGTATGCCAGCCAAATTTATGGGATACAAACGAATATTGTACTAGTTTGGTCAATTTTCATTCTTTTACGTTTATAGAAAGATGAAATTTGTAGTTTTGCATTTTTTAGTATCTCCAAACACGTCATATACTGAGGGGGGGAGATAATTATTATTATTTTGTTTTTGATGGATAAAAAATTTAAACAATGGCATTAGATCAAGTTGATGTTGACAAAGAAGTAGAGTACGAAGTAAAAAAGAAAGATGAGATGTCGTTTTGGGAGCATCTTGACGAATTGCGCGCCCGTATTATTCGTGCTTTGTTAGCGATTACTGTTGGCGTTATCATCGTCTTTGCAATGGGCGAATGGTTTTTTGATATGATTATTTACGCGCCGATTAATAAGGGCTTTCCGACTTATAAATTCATGTGTGATTTGGCACAAAAAACGGGTATGCAGGACTTATGCCTCGCGCCGCCGACTTTGACTTTGTTTACAACAGAAATTGGTGAAGTGTTTTTCAAACACATGCAGGTTGCTATGATTATTGGTCTTTTAGGCGCAATTCCCGTTGTCTTTTGGCAATTTTGGTTGTTTATCAAACCCGGCTTGATGGAAGAAGAAGTGAAAGCTGCCCGTGGTTTTGTAACGATTTGTTCAGGCTTGTTCATCGCGGGTGTCCTGTTTGGTTATTTTATCATCACGCCTTTTGCCGTTTCCTTTTTAGCCAACTATAAAATGGCGGGAGTCGGTGGTACGGCTTCGCTCGATTCCTATATTGGTTATTTGACTATGTTTACCTTGCCCATTGGTTTGGTGTTTGAGTTGCCTGTCATCATCTTTTTCTTAGCGCGGATTGGTCTGGTCAGCTCTAAAATGTTGTCGCAATACCGTAAGCAAATGGTTGTCATTTTACTTTTGGCTGCGGGTATCATTACGCCTTCACCTGATGTCGTTTCTCAATTATTGGTTTTTGTGCCGCTTTATACACTCTTTGAAGTCGGTATTCTTGTGAGTAAAAGAGTCGAAAAAAAGCGCGCTTTGAAAGCAGTTGAATAAATACGAACGACGGCGAAGTTTTAAACTTCGCCGTCGTTAAGTACCTTAAAATCAAATGTTTATTTCGCCAACCATCGTTTCAGGACGCAAGACTTCATCAAACTTTTCAGCTGAAATATAGCCCAAAGCCAAAGCCGCTTCTTTCAAGGTTGTGCCTTCCTTATGCGCTTTTTGTGCAATTTCTGCCGATTTGTAGTAACCAATATGTGGATTCAATGCCGTTACAAGCATCAAGGAGTTCGACACATGCTTATTGATATTCTCATACAAAGGCTCGATGCCGATAGCGCATTTGTCATTGAATGACGTACAAACATCGCCAATCAAACGGGCAGAATGTAGGAAATTGTAAATCATCATCGGTTTGAAGACATTGAGTTCAAAATGTCCTGATGCGCCGCCGATGTTTATCGCTACATCATTGCCTAACACTTGAGCTGCCACCATCGTCATCGCTTCGCATTGTGTTGGATTTACTTTGCCTGGCATAATAGAAGACCCCGGTTCGTTGTCTGGAATATATAATTCGCCAATACCTGCGCGTGGACCCGACGCTAAAAGGCGAATATCATTTGCAATCTTCATCAAAGAACAAGCGACAGTTTTCAACGCACCGTGCGCTTCCACAATCGCATCGTGTGCCGCCAACGCTTCAAATTTGTTTTCTGCTGTAAAAAACGGTAAGCCCGTCAAATGAGCGATGTGCGCCGCAACATTTTCAGAATACTGAGGGGGGGTATTAATGCCCGTTCCGACAGCCGTTCCGCCCAAAGCCAATTCAGACAAATGCGTCAAAGTGTTGTTTATCGCTCTTAAAC
>JAYTUR010000345.1:0-7781 GCA_043744475.1 Saprospiraceae bacterium
AAAAATAAGCTCAACCCAATAGATTTCTTACTCGTACGCCTTTCGAGCGAAGCGAGAAACAGTGCCTGATTGTATCTCCGAACTTACGTTAAAATAATGCGTCAAAGAAAAAAATTGATTCTTTTTTCAATAATGCAGAACAAACAAGCAAACAAACAAGCAAACAAGCAAACAAACAAGCAAACAAATGCCTATGCGACACATACTTCTAACGGTTTTATTATACACCTTTTGCGGACAATCAAATGCCCAAAATAGCTTTGAAATAGTAAAATTTCCTAAAAACTATCAGCTTATTCCGAGAGACCCCCTCAGTAATTTAGGTACTTATTTCGTTGAAGGCAGCGTTTCAAGTGCTGCCAACATTTCATTTTTGCAAGTAAAAATATGGAAAGATAATGTTTTAGATAGAAGCTATACGCTTGCTGTGCCAGCTAATGTTGAAAAGTTTTTGTTTAAAATTCCCATAACCATAAAAGCAGAGCTTAAAAATTATAAAATTGAGTTAACAGCCTTAAAAAATGGGCAAGAGGTAACGCTCGCCAAAGCTGAAAACGTGGTTTCGGGCGATGTTTTCATTGTCAATGGTCAATCAAATTGTATCGGACGCACCGAGCCTATTGACTATGACCCGTTTATGCGTTCTTATACAGACCAATTTGGGTGGAACGATATCAATTACACCTCGCCGAGCAAATGGGCCCCACGCGTCGCAAAAAAAGTTATCGAAAATGAACGTATTCCAGTTGCTATTTTTTGTGAAGCTTACGGCGGTGTCACCCAAACGTGGTTTATGCGCAAATCTGTAAATCCTTATACAGAAGGCAATTATGGTATTTTATACAGCCGCTTGAAAAATGCTGAAGTCGAAAAAAACGTTCGCGCCCTATTGTGGTGGCAAGGCGAATCGGATGGTTGGGAAACGCCGATGGATTCATTTAAAAGTCAATTTAAACAGCTCTATAGCCAATGGAAAGAGGATTATAATACGCCTGTCTTCTTTTTTCAAATCCGTTTTCGCGCCTGTACGCACATCCAACCGAGTATTTTTGAAGCCCAAAGACAATTGGCAAGCGAAATACCCAATATTGAAATCCTCAGCAATAACCCTGCTTTGAGCCACGACGGTTGCCATTTTTTTTATACCAACGGCTACGACTTAATAGGTGAACAAACTTACAAATTGCTGGCTGCAAAGCTCTATTATCATGCCGTTATCAACGCACGTCCGCCTAATATCAAAGAAGCATTTTTTTCTGCACCCAAGGAAATCACCTTGAAAATGACAAATATCACAGGTGATTTGCGGGTTATTGGCAACCCGTGGGTTGATTTTAGATTGGAAGGCTGCAATGCCCAAATCGTAAGCGGTTCAGCGGATAACTACCGCATCAAATTGACGATTGTCGGAGATACGACAGGGCTGACGGGTATCAGTTATTTGAGTCATATTGATTCATTTTCTCAAAATTGGATTGTGAACCCCTTAAATATTGGCATTTTGTTGTTTTATAATATTCCTGTTTATAAAAACCAACAAACGGGTATGGCTGAAACACTGATTGATACTGAGGGGGGGCTTTTTGAGGTTTTTCCAACCCCTGTTTCTGATGTTTTGCATATTCGTTTTTTATCCAATAAAATCCTTAGAAAACAAATTGAAATTGTCAATATTAATGGTCAGGTCGTTCTGACTAAGGATATAAGAAACACTATGAACACAGCCGAAATAGATGTTAGCGACTTACCCAAAGGGCTTTACTTTATTCGTTTAAACATTGATAATAAAGACATTGGGCGTTTTGTGGGTACTCAAAAATTCATTCGTTTGTAGCTATTTTGACATTCCGAAAGTTCGAAACTTTCGGAATGTTGTTTATCTTTAAAACGCCTCCCCAATCGTCAAGTAAAACCCACTTGATTTATAGCCAATGCCATAGTCAGCACGTATGTTTATATGTTGCGCCTTGTCAAGCGTAAAACGAAGTCCACCGCCAAAATTGTAGTGTGCATTTTCAAATGACAATCGAGAAAGTTTATTCGTCACTTCTCCTAAACCACCAAAAACGACACCGCCGAACCGCTTATAAATAGGAAAACGCAACTCACTTTGCAACACCAACAGATTGTTATCACGATATTTCCCTTCATAATAACCCCGTAATCGTTTTGTTCCGCCAATCACAGGCATTTGATGAAACGGCACATCACCAAAAGACAAAACGGCTGCGCCATTGATAGCTAATACACTGTTTTTACCAACTGAGAAATAGCTTGACGCATCAACAGACAGCCTTTGATAGCTGAAATCGCTGCCTGTTACTTGACCTTCGCCGTACAAATAGGCTTCGACAACAGAGCCGTTGTGCGGAAAAAACAAGGCATCGCGTGTATCAAAATTCAGTTGCCCACCAATTCCCGAAACACGCCCCCCTGTAGAACCCGTCAATTGACGTTTCTCTAAAATACCACCCGAATCCACACGGGTAAACTTGAAATCATCGAAAGCATAGCGCAAACCGACATATAAGTTTGGCTTTATTTTTTTGACGGCACTGATGCGAATACGAGGATAAGCGGCTTCATATTTTTCTAAATAGTCAAGTGAAACGTTGTTGCCAATGCCAAAGTAGTTGTAAATATAGCGATAATAACTTATTTCGCCACTTAACCAATAGGCTTGATTGTGCGGAAATAGTTGAAATGGAAAGTAAAGTAGCAGTTGATTCAGTTGCGTATAAACTGCACCTACTGTCACGCTGCTGCGTCGGGCACCAATTGAATCACTTTTGAAATTGAAAGTTAATAAACCACCAACACCGCCGCCAAGTTTTGTATCGGGAGAATAAAGAACAATAGGTAATCCTATGATTTTCAAGCGGTTAGGATTTTTTTTAATCGTATCTGTTTGTGCGTTTATCGTTCCAATTGCACATAAGCACAATACAAAAAGGATTATATTTTTTTTTAAAATCATTTTGAACTGGTTTATTTTACCGAATGTAAATGCAAAATTAGTGTTAAGAACTCACAGAAATCTCACAGATAAAAAAATAGCCTTGTATCGTCAGATACGAGGCTATGAAGAGACGAGTGTTAATTATTGGAAACAGCACCCCTCAGTATTTCATTGATAATCAACTCTTTATGTCTGTTTCTCAATACTTAATAAGGCAGCCCCAAAAGGAAGCCAATCGTAAAATTCGCATCCCAATCAAAGACAAATTGCTGAGTATTGGTTGCGTCCGAAATCGCTTTGTAGATATTCAAACCTGCTTTCACCTTTGCGTCTTTTGCTGAATATTGGTCCGCCGAATTTAAGACTGTAAAACGCTCTTTGTCTTTCCGTACTTGTTTTGCCAATTCAAATGGCACGCCACCGATGATGAAACAGACTTTGCGTTTTGGAAACGGTACTTTTTCAGCTTTGGCTTTCATTTCGTTGTAAACCGCCTCATCTGACATATTATTTTGAAAATATTTCGCACCTGAACCTTCAAGAGATGTCAATTTACCGCCATCTGACCATGCCATTTTAGTATTGCCTGAACCAATATCCACTACATAGGCATCATCTTCATAATCCTTTGGCATTACAGATTTATAGCCCAATTTGCCCTCTTGTTCAGCCGTTACGAGATTGACAAAATAGCCCATTGTTTTCAAATAATCCGTAATTTTCTTAGTAATTTCCACTTTTTGTGCGCCAGAACTGATGACAAAATGAATATCACGCGGGCTGACACCAAAGCTAAGCATACCTGAAATATAGTTTTTCAAGCCATTTTTAACGTCTTCGTCACTCGTCAATTTTTCATAAACAAGGCTCGCACCAAAATCGGCTTTTTCCAATTTCCAATTTTTCTGCCCATCAAGTCTTATGATAAACGAATTGAAACCTGATGCGCCCAATTCGACGACACCTTTCAATTTTCCACCATTTGGCATAGTTGGCGAATAGTCAAAACGAGGGCGATTGGCAGAAGGTGTTGCTGATGAAGAAGAATGGGAAGATGAAGTCGTCGCTTCATTACTCGGGGAGCTTCCACTTGTCGTCGTTTGAGTGTTCTCTTTTTTGTTGAATTTTTCGGTCAATTGTGGTAGAAACTGACGAACGGCAAGAAAGATACCCCCGACAATTAAAAGGGTAATTAAAAAACGTGAAAAAGGTGTCAAACGGCTCATTTACAAAGGTTTTTATTAGTAATTAATCATTTTTTCTCTTTGATTTTTTATATAAATCACGCAATACTACGTGATTTGCTTAGAAAATCAAAGAAAATAAGTGATTAAATACCCCCTCAGTATTTTGTCGAAAAAGGAGCGTTTTAATTTTTATTTTTAAACAAAAATTTTTATTTTTGGAAATTATTTTAAACTTTATATTTTAAAAATCAAAAACCACTCACAATGAGAAACATCATCACTTGGTTCGAAATTCCATCTGCCGACATCGCCAGAGCGAAGGCATTTTATGAAGCCCTCTTAGATACGCAAATAGCTGATATTCAAGACTTTGGCGACTTGAAAATGGCGTTTTTCCAAAGACCAGAAAATTCGAGTGCGACAACAGGAGCGATTGTTCAGCATAAAGAATATACGCCCTCGCATCAAGGTTCTTTGCTTTATTTTGACGGCGGCGAAGACCTCGCGCTGATGCTTGCGCGTGTGGCATCGGCGGGCGGAAAGATAATTCGTCCTAAAACCATGATTTCACCTGAATATGGACACATGACTTTATTTGAAGATACGGAAGGCAACCGCATGGCACTTTATTCGCAGGGATAGTGTCATCAGAAAAGTCGTCGAAGTTTTAAAACTTCGACGACTTTAGAACGAATTAAAAAAGCCGCATAGTGAAAACTCCATACGGCTCTCAAAATTAAGAGTATAAAATTTTATTGAATCTTCATTCAGGAAACTAAACCGATATTTTTGCTATAATATCGTGGTGATGCCGCGTGTGATAAGCCGTAAAATGCAGCATTTCCCGCGCCGTCATCAAACCCAACAAAGGATGTTTGATTTGATAACTGTCTAAATCCACATCACTAAAGTTGCCCACTCGTTCAAGCAATTTTGCCGTTATTGACTGCAAATTACCTACTATTTCTGCTTTTGACCCCTCAGTATCAAGATGCCGATAAACCAAAAGCCTTGGCGGCGGTGTCTGTAATGCCGTTTGATACCAATCTATAACCTTATCATAGCTTTGTGAAGCGCGGTTGCTTCTGCCAAATTGTTCCATCAATTCAGGTTTGCCAAACAGACTGACTAAGGGTTTTGATGATTCACATAAATGTGTGATGTTTTGACTAATTGACCATTTTTCGGCATGAGGTTGCTTGAAAAAAGCCTCTTCTGATGTTTTTTCGACTGTTTTTAATAGTTCTGCGACTTCATTTTGAAGGCGTTGAGTAAGTGTTGGATTTTCCATAAGGATTTTATTTTTTTATTGAATATTCATTAAATAATTTAAACAAAAAAAAGTTATTGAAGATGCCGTTTAGCACGATTAAATGCCTTGATAGTATAGCTGTCGTCCTTATAAAGCAGCGACAACATGATGCCACCTTGTAAGTCTTGAACGACTTGTTCCGCTAAATTTTGCGCAAATTTTTCTGTAAATTTTGATTGATATATCTTTTTTAAAGATTGGATATATTCCTGAAAAAAGTCGCGCAAAACGTCCACAAACTTAGGGTTCAAATAAGCGGTTTCTAAAACAGTGTTGCCCATCAAACACCCCCCCTCAGTATAAACAAAGGATTTGCCCATTTTTCTAAGCATTTTATCCAATTTTTCAATGGGTTCAAGACTGTCGTCATCAGCAATAATACTGACATTTTGTCTAAACCTTTCAAGAACGCCTTCCAAAATAGCCGTCATCAAATCCTCTTTGTCCTTGAAATAATAATAGAAATGAGAAGGCTGTATGTCGCAAGCTTCTGCCAAATCTTTCATACTCGTATAAGCATACCCGCGTTGACGTATCACATGGGTTGCTTTCAATAAGACTTCTTCTTTCGATGTTTTGACAGTAGGCATAGCTGTTATTTTGCGACAAATTTATAGAATGATTGTTCAAATAAAAATATTTTCTCAAATTTTTTTTTGAAAAAGTTTAAAGGGTAAATAGCTTTCAATATGCCGCTATCGTTCCGATGCGAAAAGATACCCCTCAGTATTTCAATGTTTTTCCTCCCTTTTCTAAAAAAAATCCCTACGAAGTCCTATTTTTGAGCCGAAAAAATATCTTCCAAATTCAATCATTAATTCAATTTATTTCCATTATGAATTTTCCTTCAGATTTAAAATACACAGCAGACCACGAATGGGTGCGCCTTGAAGGTGACACTGCAACCATCGGTATCAGTGATCACGCACAAAGCGAATTGGGCGATATCGTCTATGTTGAAGTCGAAACCGTCGGCGAAACAATAGAAGCCAATGCCGTTTTTGGTACTGTCGAAGCCGTTAAAACAACTTCGGAATTGTATATGCCCATCACAGGTGAAGTTTTAGAATTTAACGACAAACTGACCGATGAACCTGAATTGGTCAACACTGACCCTTATGGTGATGGTTGGGTTGTAAAGGTAAAAGTGGCGAATATCGCTGATGTCGCAGCACTTTTAAGTGCCGATGCTTATCAAAGTGAGTTGCCGGCACACTAAAAAATGAAAAATATAAAGTTTTCTTACGCCCCCGCACTCGCGTGGGGCATTTTTATTTTTGTCCTGTCTGTACTGCCAGGCAAGGACTTTCCGTCTATTCCTAATTGGGGCAGTTTATTTTCGCTGGATAAAGTCGTTCACATGATTTTTTATAGCGTATTGACTTGGCTCATATTGCATGGAAAACGGAAAAATACTGAGGGGGTGATTCCTTTAATTTTTGCGGTCAGGATAGCCGTTTTTAGCAGCTGCTTTGGTTGGTTTTTGGAATGGTTTCAAGGAGCTTATTGCGAGGATAGAATGTCCGATGTCTTAGACGGCGTAGCGAATACGATTGGTGCGGTGATTGGATTATTGGCTTTTCTTTATTTTCAACGTAAAAAAGCTGTCAATAAGAAGGCTATATAACACGTCATTCATTGAAAAGAAGCAACTTTTAAGAAAAAAAGGCGTTATTTTAAGGAAACTTTTCTGAAGTTTTGGCATTGCGAAATGCTGTCAGTTCAATCACAAATCAGTTCAATCACACAAATCAGTTTCAATCAGTGATATATGAAGAAATTACTCCTTTTTATGCTCATCGCCGCTCCTTTGTTTTTAAAAGGGCAACCCAATCCACAATTAGCGGAACAATATTTTCAGAGTGGGGAATTAGAAAAAGCGGCTGTTTTGTATGAGAAATTATACGCACAGAACTCGGGCGATTATTACTTCGATAGGTATTTGTCATGCCTCATGGATTTGAACCGTTTTGATGAAGCGGAGAAAATTATTACGAAGCAAATAAAGAAAGAACCTTCAAAATCAACACTTTACGTGCAGTTGGGCAAGTTGTATGAACGTCAAAACAAAAATGATAATGCCACGGAACAGTATAAAAAAGCTATTGATAAGCTGCCTACTGACCGTTACATGATTGATAATTTGGCATCAAATTTTAGTGCGATGGCGCGTTACGATTTGGCTTTGGCGACTTACGAACAAGGTGGCAAGTTGTTGCGGAATAAGAATATGTTTGCTTACAATCTCGCGGAATTATATCGCCGAAAAGACGATATTCCTTTGATGATTGAGTCGTACCTCAATGCGATTAAGGAAAACCCT
>JAYTUR010000346.1:0-2026 GCA_043744475.1 Saprospiraceae bacterium
GTACCCTTTCCGACCGCCTTTTGGAATTCACAAAAACTATTTCTGAACGTGATATGCAGTCGCAAGCTCTTGACGACATGGATTTGGAGCGTGAACGGGGTATAACCATCAAAAGTCATGCGATTCAGATGTATTATGACCATACCAATGGTGAACGCTACGTCTTCAATATGATAGATACACCAGGTCATGTGGATTTTAGTTATGAGGTTTCTCGTTCTATTGCGGCTTGTGAAGGTGCGCTTTTGCTTGTAGATGCGACGCAAGGTATTCAAGCCCAAACGATTTCAAACTTGTTTTTGGCATTGGAACATGAACTTGAAATCATTCCGATTCTGAATAAAATAGACATGGAAGCGGCGATGATTGAAGAGGTTTCTGACCAAATCATTGACTTAATCGGTTGTAAAAGAGAGGATATTGTATTGGCGAGTGGTAAAACAGGTATGGGTATTGAAGATATTATGACAGCGGTTGTTGACCGCGTTCCTGCACCCAAAGGCGACCCTGCTGCACCGCTTGAATGTTTGGTTTTTGACTCTGTTTTTAACTCATTTCGCGGTATTATTGCTTATTATCGCATTATGAACGGGACACTTCGGAAAGGCGATAAGGTGCGTTTTGTTTATACGGGTAATGATTATAACGCTGATGAAATAGGTATTTTGCAAATGTCCTTGATGCCCAAAACGGAGTTGAGTGCGGGTGATGTAGGTTATATTGTGACGGGTGTCAAGTCAGCTAAAGAAATTAAAGTAGGGGATACCATTACGAAAGCGACACGACCGTGTTTAGAAGGCGTAAAAGGTTTTGAAGAAGTGAAACCGATGGTTTTTGCAGGCGTTTATCCGATTGATAATGACGATTTTGAAGATTTGCGCGACTCTTTGGAGAAATTACAACTCAATGATGCGTCGTTGGTTTTTGAACCAGAATCTTCTGCGGCTTTGGGTTTTGGCTTTCGTTGTGGGTTTTTAGGTATGTTGCATCTTGAAATTGTGACGGAACGCTTGCGTCGTGAATTTGATCAAGACATCATTGTGACAATCCCCAACGTGTCGTATTATGCCAAATCTACGAAGCGCGATGCCGTGGAGTTTATGGTACGTCAACCTGCCGAATTACCCGACCCTTCGTCGTTGGAATATGCAAAAGAACCTTTCATCAACGCACAAATCATCACAAAACCCGATTATATCGGTGCAATTATGGGTTTGTGTTTGGATAAACGTGGTTTTTTGATGAGGCAAAACTACTTGACACCGCAACGTGTAGAGTTGGTTTTTGAGATGCCTTTGGCGGAAATTGTTTTTGATTTTTATGATAAATTAAAATCTATTTCAAGAGGTTATGCATCTTTTGACTATCACCCAATCGGTTTTAGAGAAACGGATTTGGTGAAAATGGACATCAAACTGAATGGCGAAAATGTGGACGCGTTTTCAGCTTTGATACATCGCTCGAAGGCAGAATACGTAGGACGGCGTATGTGCGAAAAATTAAAGGAATTGATTCCGAAGCATCAGTTTGTGATTCCGATTCAAGCGGCTATTGGTGCTAAAATCATTGCCCGTGAAACTATTTCAGCGATGCGTAAAGACGTTACAGCTAAATGTTATGGTGGTGATATTTCGCGTAAGCGTAAACTTTTGGAAAAACAAAAAGAGGGTAAGAAGAAAATGCGTCAGTTTGGAAAGGTCGAAGTACCGCAAACGGCATTTATTAAGGTGTTGAAATTGAGTGACTAATTTTTAGTCTCGAATGATACAAAAATGCCTCCTTTTGGTTTCTATACTGAGGAGGCATTTTTTTTTGAAGATAAGAAAATCATAAAAGTGACCCCCTCAGTATCAAAGGGTATTTTGACTATTAAAATGGGGAATCAGTTGACGTTTTTAACCATTTTGGACAATTGGTTTTTGCACAAAAGCTAAGTCATTCACTACAAAATATCAATCTTTTTTACTGGGTGTATAACAAATTCTCAACAAGAGCGATTACTCACTGTTTTTCGCTACGCTCAAAA
>JAYTUR010000347.1:0-2023 GCA_043744475.1 Saprospiraceae bacterium
ACCAACGCAAATTAAGAGATAGAGTTGAAAACGAAAGTTTTTCATATTGCTTCTGATTGTTTAGTTAAAAATATATGAATGAAAATTTAATTGATTGAATATCAAAATATTAGTGAAAAATACCCCCCTCAGTATTTTATCAAATCATAGCTGCTGAAGGGGTTTTAGAATACACCTTTTGGAAAGTTCTAACTTTTCAAAAGGTGTATTCTAAAGCAACCTCCTTCAAGCAAAGCCAAAAGCCTTTATGGTTGACAATTATTGACGATTATGCCCTTTATGGACTCTAATTATCCTCGTAAAGGTATTATTTAGGAAAATACTCTTTTGTCATAATTGCTGAAACACTTAAATAAACGTTAAACTCACCAAAATCAAACAAAGAAATGGTGACACGTGCTATCCTTTGCGTCGAAACGCATATTCAAAATTATTTTAATCAATTTACTTAAATTACAACGACAATGACAATCAAAGCAATCGTATCAAGTGCCACTATTGCACTTCTTTTTGCAACAACAACTTTTGCACAAGTCGCAGAACCGACCACAACAAGCACTGGTATTCCAACAAATGGTCAAATGCAAATACCTTCAACTGGAGCACCGACTAAGCAAAAAGATAAAAAAGAAAAGCCACAAGGCAGAGGCAACAGCGATTGGGGTAAAGCGCAAAAACAAAAACACGCTGAAGGTAGAAACGATGGCGAAGCACATGGAAAAGGTCAAAGCAAGGATAAAGGTATGCGTGCAGAAGGTAAGCAAGGCGGTTACGATGACCATGACGGTAAAAAAGGTCACGATGATGATCAGGATGAACGCGGTGATGGCGACCACAAAGGCACTGGTGAAGGTTCTAATAAAGAACATACCGGCAAAAATGGCCAAATGCACAAAGAGCATGGTAACAAAGACGAAATGGAAAAAGGAGACGCTACTAAAACCGACGTTGACCCAAAATCATTGAAAAGCAGTAAATCTAAGGTAAAGTCAAACTAATTTGACGAAAATACTGAGGGCTGTATCCGAAAAGATGCAGCCCTTTTTTTATGTATTTACCCACCTTTTTCTTTTTATTAAAATGAAATGCTAAATTGCTTCCCCTTTTGGCGAAACTTTTTACCAAAAAGGAATCATTGACCGCAATTATTACGTTGTGGTAAGTTGTAAGGCACACAGATTACACGGATTAAGCAGATTTACATTGTTTTTTTTATGCCGCAAATAGAAATCTGCGTAAATCTGTTGCATCTGTCAAATCCGTGTGCCATTCAAAAATATCAGTAACTTTTCAAATCAAATTCAATAATATGGAAACGCTCACAATGAAATACGCCGAAATTGGCAACTATATTGGCGGCAAAAAACAAGCTGCGACAAGTCAACGTTGGCTCGATGTCGTCTCACCTACTGACGGGTCACTTTTAAGTCGTGTGCCGATGTCAAATGCCGATGATTTAGATGCCGCTGTTGAAGCCGCACAAGCCGCTTTTGAAGGTTGGTCAAAAATGCCCATAAAAGAACGCGTACAAGTGTTTTTTCGCTACAAAACCCTTTTAGAACGCGATATTGAAGCCTTAACATTCCTCGTTCATGAAGAAAATGGCAAAACACTAGACGAAGCCCGCGCAGAAATCGAAAAATCTATTGAATTAACAGAATTCGCTTGTGCGATGCCACAATTGGTTCAAGGCGAACTGTTAGAGGTATCAAAAGGCGTAGAATGCCGCACGGAGCGTTTTCCTTTGGGCGTTGTCGCTTCTATTGTGCCGTTCAACTTTCCTGCTATGGTGCCAAATTGGACGATTCCAAATGCCCTAGTTTTGGGTAATACCATGATCATCAAACCATCGGAACAAGTACCCCTCAGTACCATGCGCCTCGCTGCCCTATTGAAAGAAGCGGGTTTGCCCGATGGTGTTTTAAATATCGTCCATGGTGACCGCGATATTGTGGAAGCGATATGTGACCATGAAGGCATCGAAGCTGTATCGTTTGTCGGTTCTACAAAAGTGGCAAAAATC
>JAYTUR010000348.1:0-2022 GCA_043744475.1 Saprospiraceae bacterium
GAAATGCTTGGGCAAAATGGAAGATGTGAGCAAAAATCAAGGGCGCACAGTTCTTTTTGTCAGCCACAACATGGGTGTGATTGCTCAATTATGCAAAAAATGTATCGTCTTAAACAAAGGCGGTGTCGAGTTTTTTGGCGATACGAATACCGCTATTGAAAAGTATTTGAGAGGCAACAGCACAGAACAAGCGGTAGGCAATTATATCAACAAAAAGAACAATTACAACGTCATCAAAGTCGCTGAAATGGGTTTAACGGATACCCAACAAGCTGCCACAAGTCAATTCAAACACGACGAACCCGTTGTGATACACGTAGATGTCGAAGCACAAGAGACGAAATTGGCAGATGTGACTTTAGGCATTGCGGTTTTAGACAAAATGAAAAACAAGGTTTTTACAACGCTGCACAAACCACATCTGAATGGCAACCTTCAAAACAAAATGTCATGCACCATACCATCTAATTTGTTGACACCAGGTATGTATTCATTGGATGTTGCCCTATTCAGTGGCGCGGGTAATGTGTATGAATATTTATCGGATAAAATTCCGTTTGATATTTTTGACAACGGTAGTGAATTTGCCGCTTTTGATGGCAGTAATTATGGTAACGTTTTTGCAAACTGCACATGGTCAGAAAAATAAAGAACGCTTTAAAACGCCTATTACATCGTTATAAATTAAGGGTTTATGCCCGTAAAAATATTTTTATACACCCCTCAGTATATATCGCAAAATCAGCCGTTATTGACACCCGTTTGGGCGGCAAAATAACGATAGGTGAGCAAACTGAAATCTTAGAAGGTGTATTGATATTGACTTATGGCGGCGAGATTACGATTGGTAAACGGTGCAACATCAATCCGTACAATATTTTATATGGACACGGTGGATTGACGATTGGCGATGATGTTTTGATAGCGGGTGCTAACATGATTATCCCCAACAACCATAAGTTTAATGACCTCACGCAACCCATTAGTTTACAAGGCTCTACGAATAAAGGTATTGTGATTGAAGATAATGTTTGGATAGCTCATGGTTGCAGTATTCTCGACGGCGTGACCATTGAAACAGGTGCAATCGTCGCTGCGGGTGCTGTTGTGACTAAAAATGTTTTAACCAACACGATTGTCGGCGGCGTTCCAGCAAAAAAAATAAAAGACAGACATGAAACAACTGATTAAATCCTTCTTGAATGCTATCGGCATCGGGGCTTATCTTTTTCCAAAAGTACCTCTTTCAGACCTCAAAGACATCGAATACCTGTCAACAAAGGTCAACGACAAGCCTTTAGAGATCGCCGTTCGAGCAAATGGCAGCGATAAATTTGTTTTCAATCAGATTTTTATCGTTGAAGAATACAAATCCGTTGTTGAGTTTATGCTGCAATTTAAGAAAGAAACCACAGGGTGGAATATCATTGACGGCGGCGCTAACATTGGATTAACGACCCTGTATTTTCATCAAAACTTGCCCAATGCCAAAATTGTCAGCGTCGAACCCGATAAAGACAATTATGAAATGATAAAGAATAACATGCGTATCAATAACTTTTCCGTTAATGGCAATCTTCTGAATGCGGGTTTATGGAGCAAAAATACGCATATCAAAACCGAACGCAGTTTTAGAGATGGCGAAGATTGGTCGGTCATTGTGAAAGAAACGGATAACCCCGAAAATGCGCTCAAAGCCTACACCATCAGCGATATTATCGAGCAAAACTTTAATGGCGAAATCATTGATTTGTTGAAATTAGACATTGAAGGCTCTGAGAAATTCATTTTTGAAGCCGAAGCCGAAGTCAATCGCTTTTTACCTAAAATTCGGTTCGTCATCATCGAAATCCACGATGAAATGAATTGTCGTGAAAATATTTATGCCCAATTGGCTAAAAACAACTTCAAATACTTCAACTCAGGCGAATCAACAATTGGTTTTAATACCAATTTAGTTAAATGGTAATAACCTTTCCAAAAGTTTTAAACTTTTGGAAAGGTATTGAAAAGTAAAAATGC
>JAYTUR010000349.1:0-2021 GCA_043744475.1 Saprospiraceae bacterium
CCTAAAATTTTAAATGGTTATATTGAAATGATTAGAGGGAATTGAACGATGAATATAATAGTCGGTTTTTTAATCACTTTTATTGCCATTGAGCATTTGTACATACTTTATATGGAAATGTTCGCATGGACGACTTTGGGCAAAAAGACATTTAGAAGCCTTGACGCTTCTCTTTTTGAGCCCACCAAAACCCTTGCAGCGAATCAAGGACTCTACAATGGTTTTCTCGCTGCGGGTTTGATTTGGTCGCTCTTCATTACGGATGGGGAGTGGTATTTGAATGTTGCGCTGTTTTTTCTGCTTTGTGTAAGCGTTGCAGGTATTTATGGTGCAATGACGGCAGGGAAACGCATCTTTTATGTTCAAGCATTGCCTGCTTTGATTGCTTCAATGCTTGTCGTTTACTTGAAAATGGCTTGAAATGAGTTTAGAATACCATCCTTTTGGTCATTTCATCCCTCAAAATGTGCAATATTTGGTTGTAGGCACATTTCCGGGTCGCCTTTTTTCACAGCGAACGGCAGAAGAAAATGAAGCAGATGTCAATGCGTTCAGTTATGGTGGACGCAATCAGTTTTGGCGTATCATGGAACAAATATATGGTCTTGAATTGCCCGACAGGGACGCTAAAAAGCAATTGTTTCAACACCTCAACATCGGTTTATTGGACTTAATACACGCATGTCGTCGTAAAAAACAATCCAATTTAGATACCGATTTAACCGATATTGTTTGGAACAAACCTGAATTTGAACACCTTTTCAAGGAAAAAGTCATTCAAAACGTTTTTTGTACAGGCAAAGGTGTTGCCCTTATTTTTCAAAAATGGTTTCCCGAAAAACCATATATCACATTGCCTTCACCTTCTCCTTTATACGCTACCATGCGGTTTGAAGAAAAAGTCCATTTTTATAAAAATGTATTTCCAAACGTAAAAATTTGACTTGGACAACTGAGATGAAATGTATTGAAATAAAACCCTCAACTATTTTCATAATAATTCAAATCCTTACCAAAAGTCTCTTTTAACTGCCAAATCGCCACAAAAGCTAAGGCAAAACAAGCTAAACCGACCCAAGTAGCACCTGCAATCGCACCACCCTGCGCTTCAAAACTTTTATAAGCCAATGTAATGATGATGACCGAACCCCGAACGAAATTTGGTACAGTCGTTGTCACCGTTGCCCGCAGATTCGTTCCAAATTGTTCGCTCGCTATCGTCACAAACAAGCCCCAATAACCCGAAGCAATGCCCAAGAAAAAACAAATAGCATTAAACCCTGCAACACTCAAACCTGTTGTGTACATCAAAATGCCACTCATACCCATTGTCAAAACTAAAAAACCAGCAACAACACCTCGCCGATTGGCAAAGACTTGACTCAACCAACCACAAATGAAATCACCCACCGACAAACCAATATAGGCATACATAACCGCATCTGCCACACTCACTTTACCCAAAACACCCGTTGATTCCGCAATTTTAGGCGAAAACTTGATGAGAATTCCCAAAGTGTACCAAATCGGCAGACCCAACAGAATACACCAAATATACTTGATAAAACGCTCTTTTTGTGTAAAAAGTGATAAAAAATTGCCTTTTGCCACCCCCTCAGTATTTTTCAATTTTTCGAACATACCCGACTCAAACGTGCGGAAACGTAGGAATAAAAGCACCAAACCCAAGCCACCGCCTACGAAATAAGAAGTCTGCCAACTAAAATTTTTACTGATGGTGGCTGATGCAACAGCACCTAATGCACCCATTGAGACGATAACAATTGTACCATATCCCCGATTTTCTTTTGTCATCAATTCAGCCACAAGTGTTATCGCTGCACCCAACTCACCCGCCAAACCGAAACCTGCCATGAAGCGCAAAAAAGAATAAGTTGTCGTGTCCGTCACAAAGCCATTCGCAAAATTTGCGATCGAATAAATGAGAATAGAGCCAAAAAGGATGGATTTGCGCCCCAATTTGTCACCCATAATGCCCCAAACTAAACCACCGATGAGCA
>JAYTUR010000350.1:0-7747 GCA_043744475.1 Saprospiraceae bacterium
ACCGTCGGCAAGGTATGTTCTAAGGCAAAAACAATGCGTTCCACGACAACCAAATCTGTTTTTTTAAGTGTATAAAACAAAATTGTTTGTTCGCCCGAACAAATCATGCCGCTTTGGTCGTGCGGGGTGTTTTTATGATGTATTTGTTTTTTTATAAAAGGAGGATAGTCGTCATTTTTTAAAAGACTTTTGGCTAATTCAACGAGTTTAATCTCCATAATACCGCCGCCGATTGAGCCACAAAGTACCCCCTCAGTATCCACCCCCATTTTAAACCCTTGTCGTCCGGGACTACTGCCTATGCTGTCCACAACAACTAAAAGCATTGCTTTTTTGTCGTTTTTCAAGCATTCTTTGATGAATTGCCACAGTTCGAGTTCTTTTTTCATACTAAAACAGCCTTTTCCTCCTCCGAATACAAACTCATCAACACCTTTTCAGCCGTAAAAGGTGCATCAAATTTTAACATCAAATCGTTATCGCCAAACGCTTTTACGGCATCTCGAATCGCAAAATATGCTCCAATGCCGTACATCAACGGCGGTTCACCAACGGCTTTTGAGTTAAAAATTGCTAAATTTTTGCGCTCTGTTTCTAAAGGAATAATACTGATTTCCTTCGGAATACTGTAAATATCGGGTATTTTATAGGTCGAAAGGGCATTTGAGCGCAAGCGACCGTTGTCATCGTAAACGAGTTCTTCCATCGTCATCCAACCGATGCCTTGAACGATGCCGCCTTCGATTTGTCCAAAATCTATCGCTGTATTCATCGTCGAACCGAAGTCGTGAACGGCTCGAACAAAATCAATCTCATACATGCCACGCAAACAATCCACCGTCACGCCCACCGCCGCCGTACCATAGACATGATAAGCAAACGGATGCCCTTTGGCGGTCGTCCAATCGAAATGTACTGAGGGGGTCGCATAATGTGCATGATGCGACAAATTGACTCGTTTCGCGTAAGCTAAATTGACAACCGTCAGAAAATCTAAGTCCGTTCTTTCATTTTTAACATAAAAAAAACCGTTTTTGTAGGTCAAATCCTCTGATAAATGAATGTTGTCTAAGGCGTTATAAGCCACATCGAACAACCGTTTCATGATTTTTTGACAAGCCATTAAGGTCGCTTTGCCGTTCAAATCCGCCGTTGCCGAAGCCGCAGAAGGCGATGTATTGGCAATTCGAAGCGTATTTGTCGAATGAACTTTTATTTTTTCTATGGCTATTTGAAAAATCTGTGCTGCCACTTGTGCAATTTTGGTATTAACCCCCTGCCCCATTTCCACCGCGCCCGTCGAAACCGCAACTGACCCATCCGTATAAACGTGTACCAATGCCCGCGCTTGATTCATCAAGGTTTTTGTAAAAGAAATGCCAAAACAAATAGGCATCAAAGCCAAACCTTTCTTAGTGTATTGGTTTTGTTTATTGAATAAAACAATTTCTTTTCGTGTTTTTTCAAAATCAAAATGAGCATTTACGGCTTCCCATGTTGTCACGGCTTCACTTTCAGCTTTTTGTCCGTAAGGAAATTCATCGCCTGTTTTTATTAGATTTTTTTGCTGGATTACTGAGGGGTCAACGCCCAAGGCTTCGGCAGCATGAGTGATGGCAGATTCCATCACGAACATACCTTGTGGACCACCAAAACCCCGAAAAGCTGTATTTGGCGGCAAATTGGTGCGACAACTGTATGCTGTTGCAGAAACATTGGGTACAAAATAAGCATTGGTGCAATGAAAAAGCGTTCGTTCCAAAACCGCAGGCGATAAATCGGCTGCCGCACCTGCGTTTTGGTAAAACGTTACGTCATAAGCTATAATTTTCAAATTTTCATCTAAACCAATTTGATAATCAGCACTATATGGATGCCGTTTACCCGTCATGCGTAAGTCTTCCACACGATTGAGCGCATATTTGACCGGGCGTTTTGTGAGTTGCGTACCGACTGCACAAAGAGCCGCCCAAGCATTGGCTTGATCTTCTTTACCGCCAAATCCACCGCCTAAGCGCGTAACATCTACTTCAATTTGATGCATTGGCAAACCCGTTACTTTTGCGACGGCACGTTGCACTGCTGTTGGTCCTTGCGTCGAAGAATAGACCTTTAGACCGCCCCCCTCAGTAGGCAACGTATATGCGCCTTGCGTTTCAATGTAGAGGTGTTCTTGACCATTTACGTCGGCTCGTCCCTTGAAAATATGTGTGCAAGTGGGAAATAACCCCTCAGTATCACCCAATTTGAATACCTTTGGTGGGATTATCAATTCATTTTTGGCGAAAGCCACACGCGGGTCAGTAATGATTTCAAGCGGTTCAATGTCAATTTTTATTTTTTTAACTGCCCTTCTTGCCGCTTCTTCTGTTTCTGCTAATACCAAAACTATGGGCATCCCTTGAAAATGAACATGACCAGCAGCAAGCAAAGGTTCGTCGGGAATGATGCCGCCAATTTGGTTTTCTCCCACCAAATCCTTAGCCGTTATGACACAAACGACCCCCTCAGTATTTTCTGCATCTTTGAGATTAATTTGGGTAAAAACGCCATGTGCAATAGGCGAATCATAAACAGCCGCAAACAAAGTACCTTGCTGCAAAGGAATATCGTCGAGATAAATGGATTCTCCGCGGACGTGGTTGATAGAGTCTATATTTTTCATGATAAATGTTGTTCTTTTTCTACAAAATGCGCCTTAAAAAGCTGTTTTGCCAATAATCGTTTATATCCTGATGAACCTCTAACATCGGAAATCGGACTAATTTCATTCTGCATGATACCATTCGCTTCATCAAACCACTCCTCAGTATTTGAGGCATTTTTACCAATTAAAAATATTGCAGTTTTTGATAAAAATAAGGGAATGGGTGCAACGCCGCCCACCGCTATATGTGCCTCAACAATGATATTTTCCTCCATTTTCAAGGAAATAGCCGTATTTACGCTGGCAATATCAAGGTACGTGCGTTTACAAACCTTCTCAAAATTGAAATAAGTATTGCCCGTGAGTTGTGGGAAACGAATGCTTGTGAGAATTTCATCTGCCGATTTATCGAGGGTTTTATAACCTTTGTAAAAGTCTTTTAGGGCAATTTCACGGACTTCTCCTTCTGTATTTTGAAGAAAAATCGTCGCATTTAAGGCTAAAAGAAAAATCGTCATATCGCCAATCGGTGAGGCATTGACGAGATTACCCCCTATTGTCGCCATGTTGCGAATGGGTGTTGAACTGACAAGTTTTAAGTGTTTTTGTAAATGCGGAAAGGCAGCATTCATTTCAGGCGACTCTTTGAGGTCTGTTACCGTTGCAGAAGCACCAATTGTGAACCAGCCGTCTTCCCATTTTACCCCCCTCAGTATTTTGTTATCAAAAAGCGATTTTGAGACGATGTGTGGCATCTCATCATGCTTTTGAACGTACAAATCTGTTCCACCGCCGACGACATTATGAGAGGAAATATCTATTGGTTTTTGCTTTTTTAGCTCATGCAATTTTAATTTTATTTCAGAAAAATATGATGGAACTATTTGATTATCAATGGCAAAACATAATGTTGTTTGTTCTTTTTCCTTTTGATTCAATAAATCGGTCAATCGTTTTGTCGCTCTTTCGATAGATTTATAACCTGTGCAACGACAGATATTACCGTCAATGGCTGCGATTGCCCCCTCCTCATTATGTGTGCCATTTTGTAACGAAAAACCCGTCAATGACATAACAAACCCGACGGTACAGAAGCCGCATTGCGTCCCGTTTTCTTCAACCATTGCCGATTGAACAGGGGTCACTCCTTCATTTCGATTGATACCTTCAATCGTGACAACATGCTTATTTTGGACATTTGCCAGAGGCAATAAACACGATGTCATAGAGCGATAAACGACCTCGCCCGAATCAGATAATTCCCCAACGAGTACCGTGCAAGCGCCACAATCCCCTTCGCGGCAACCGATTTTAGTACCTGTCAGGTGTTTTTGATAACGTACAAAATCGAGGACGGTCATACCTTGCGGCAAGTCTATTTCGATGGATTTATTATTTAGAATTAACTGAATCACTGATTTATACGGATTTATTTGATGAATATGATTTAAGAATAACGAATTTACGAATTTTATACATTTAGCAGTGTAAAATGAGGATTGAATGTCATTCAACCAAATAGACATAAAAAAAGCGCCATAAACCTATTTCAAGGCTCATGACGCTCGACGAATATTCTTTATTGAATATCTATCTATTCCACTTTAAATGATAGCATTACCGTTTTGTTATTTTTTGAACAAAGGTCTCACCACCTGTTTTTACTTGCACGAGATATAAACCTCCTGGTAAGTCAGATAAATCTAATTGTGTTTGTTTGGATTGCAACATCAATTGACCCGTGGCATTCCACACATATACATCGTCAATGCGTTTGTCGCCATTTTCAATGTTAACGTACCCGTCAGTAAAAGTTGGAAAAACTTTGACTTTTGCACCGCCTTTGTAGGATACACTCACTGTTTTGGAGTAGGTTGTTTTGCCATCTATATCTGCCAATCTCAAACGATAATAACTGATGCCATAGACTGGCTTTTCATCTATATATTTGTAAATCAATGTTTTAGCACTATTCCCTGCGCCTTTGACACGACCAATTTCTTCAAACTGATTCGTTGACTTATTTAGTCTTTCTATGGCAAAATAAGCACTTTGCTCTTCAGACGCTGTTTGCCAATTGATATCTACGTGTTCTTGGGGAACATCTGCGGTGGCGTTTATGGTGGTTAATTCGACGGGGAGGACGGGTGCGCCTGCTGGATAATAGACGTAAAAATCATTAAAATAGCTGGAACTATATTGACCCGTACCAACATATAAGTTATCAGCAATAGCGAATCCAATAGCTTGTGATCGTCGTGTACTTGAGGCTATATTTGGGTAATCAAGAATTTTCATCCAATCACCTGCCCCAGACTTAGCTGCTGGATCAAATTCCCATACACTATTTCTTTCTGTTTCATTTGTATCATACCCAAAGCATATATATCCCTTAGTACTTGATGCAAAACCAACTGCATTAAATCTACCCACGCCAACAAAATCAGCTTTTTTTGTCCACGTATCACTTGTCGGACTATATTCATAAAAATCTTTAGGCGTTGATGCATTCCCCGCACTAAGCCCTGTACACAAATAGCCTTTACTCCCTATAGAGAAACCAGCGGCGCTTGATAGGACAACGCCATTTCCAACTGTGCCTATATCCGTTTTTTGTGTCCAAGTACCTCCAGCGCCAACATTGGGATCATATTCCCAAAATGATGTTCTATTTACCATAGATGAGATATCCCCTGACCTAACATAACCTTTTCCATTAATCGCAAAAGCAACCCCTCGATAATCCGGCGAGCCCCCAAAATCGGTTTGTTTAATCCATGTATTACTACTCGGATTAAATGCCCAAAAATCTTTCAATTGATTACCCGCATAGTTACCACCCATACCCACATAAACTTTTTCAGAACCACTAGCGCCTAAAACAAACCCAACGGCATTCTTCCGAGGGTTCGATCCAGGATCAGCGAAATTCGCCTTTTGAGTCCACGTATCAGTCAAAGAATTGTACTCCCAAAAATCACCATAATCGGTATCTGCAAATCCAGGATTTGCCTTAGTCCCCAAACCGACATACGCTTTAGTTCCAACAGCAAAAGCTACTGAACTTGTTCTTGCCGTAAATGCACTTGGTAAAGCATTGGTTGACCAAGTAGGTGTTCCAGCTTGAATTGACGTTACAAAAACGCCCAAGCAAAAGATCAAATTAAGAGTCTTCATTAGAAAATAGATTTAATAAATGAATAGATAGAGTGTAAAAGTTAATTGTGTACCCCCTCAGTATTTTATAATGCCCCGAGTTGGCTGAGTTCAGCAGGTGAGATGGCAGGTAAACCCTCTCCTTTTTTCATTTTTTCAATGAGCAGTTCCGCTACTTTTTGCGCTTTTTCAGCCGTTTTGAAGCCTAAAACACCGGGAATCGCAGGAATATGTTCTTGGTGAATCAACTTTTTGCCGTTCACTGAGATGTCATAGCCAAAGGTATTATTCTGTCCAGAAATGATTTCATAAGTGATGTTTTGAGCGGTCGGGGTCGTCACCGTTTGCGATTCTTGGGCATTAGGGCTGTTATTTTTTGGGTTTTGACATGAAATGAAGAACGCAAAAAAGTAAATCAGCCATTGTAGTTTTTTATTCATTATGTGTCTGTTGATTATAAAAATGTTAAATTTCGTTTCCAAAGTTAAAGGATAGATATTTAAAAGGCAAAAAAAAAATATGAGTTGAATTTAATTTCTACTGCTTCGAGCGGATACTTTATCAAAAGTAAAGCCCAATTGAATTGTTAAAGCGTTAATGCGCCACATCTCTCTTATGGCACGCGTGTCATCTATGAAGCGATTGTAGTAGAGATCGCCTGATTGCGTTGCCGCAATGCCAAATGTTAGCGAGCGCCACAAACGCCACTGCGCTTCTAATTGAAAATAAATGGGCTTTGAATGTTCTGCAAGATAAACCATGTCTTTGTCTAAAGTGCCATCGTGCATTTTATGTAGAAACAAATAACCAAACTCTGCTTTTATGAGTAACCGTTGGGGGTAATTGTGCCGATATTGAATACCCGCACCCAAGCCTGATCTTTTGAAGACATGCTCTCGACCAAAAGCCCCTATGCCAATACCAATGGCGGATTGCTCATTGAAACAATATCCGCCACTGATTTTAGCTGCCCACGATGCGTTTTCTTTTTTTGGCAAATAACCCAGATTCGCATCAAAATATAAAAGATTGTAATCAATAGCCGCCAGAGGCTTATGATACTGAGGGGGTGCATTTTCCTTGATAGAATCGTTTGTTTTCAGACTATTTTGTGCCATTATGCCTTGAATAACGACCATAAAGGATAGAAAAGTAAGTATCTTTTTCATTTCCAAAAAATTGATTATTGCAAAACAGAAGAGTTAGCTTGATGCGTTTTGGCGCTTACAGCGACATTCGAAGGGGTACGCTGAATCACGATATTTTCCAATACGAGCATATCCATACTTGTTCGCAGATAACATTCTAAGGCGTGTTCGGGCGAATTGACAATAGGCTCATTTTCATTGAAAGACGTATTAACCAGAATGGGCACTTTCGTTTTTTTATAAAAATTATTAATCAAATTGTAGTACCGCGGATTATCCTGATGGCTCACCGTTTGCAAACGACCTGTACCGTCCACGTGCGTAACGGCTGGAATTAAAGCGTGTTTTTCTTTTTTTATTGGAAAAACTTTTTCCATAAATGGCGCATTGTCATCTATTTCAAAATACTCTGATACGTATTCCGTTAAAATTGAAGGAGCAAAGGGTCTAAAACTCTCCCGTCGTTTGATTTTCGCATTCAGCAAATCCTTAGCATCGGCACGACGCGGGTCAACCAAAATCGAACGATTGCCCAAAGCCCGCGGACCAAATTCAGCGCGTCCTTGAAACCATCCCACAACACCACCACCAATAAGGCAGTCTGTTACTGTATCCATCAATTCTTCATCTTTTAATTCTTCAAATGCAATATTGCGTCCGACGAGAATAGATTTGATGGTTGCATTATCAAATTTAGCCCCTGTGTATGCTTCATGTTTGAAAATAGGACGTGGCAAATTGAGTATTTGATGTTGCAAATACAAAGCAGAACCAACGCTCGTACCTGCATCATGTC
>JAYTUR010000351.1:0-2018 GCA_043744475.1 Saprospiraceae bacterium
CGCAGCGAAAAACAGTGAGTGAGATTATAGCTAAGAAATTACTATGTATATATGAAATCATTTTCAAAAATAACGCTTGGTATTCTGTTGATAATCAACCTCTTATCACTCGCTCATTTCCGAAACTGGGATGAGTGGTTGCTCATCAATGGCGACAGCATGGGATATTACGCCTATTTACCAATGACCTTTATTCACCATGATTTCAAAACTTTGCGCCTTCAAACCTACCACCGCACAAAAAATATGGCTGACCATCGGGACGAAAATTACACGCCCGAAACAATGCCTGACCGTTGGATTCCTGGCGTTGTTGCGCCCAATGGCAACCACGTTAATATATATACGTGTGGTGTCGCACTATTGCAACTGCCTTTTTTTACCATCGCTCATATTGTCGCCCATCCTCTGGGTTTTGTGGCAGATGGTTATTCGTTGCCATATCGGTTCATGTTGTTGTTGGGCAATGTGTTTTATGTGATGTTGGGACTGTGGTTTTTGAGGAAAATTCTGTTGCGGCACGAAATTCCGATGCTTTCGGGAAGGGGGTACTTTTCGGAATTAACGACAAGTTTAACGCTTGCTATAGTCATGTTAACCACCAATCTATACTATTTCACAGCGTTTAACGGCTTCATGGCGCATTCGTATGTGTTTTGTTTAGTTGCTATTTTACTATTTTTTACTTCAAAATGGCATGAAACAACGGAATCGATATACTTAATAGGCTTGGGTTTTATCGGTGGTTTGCTAACGCTTATACGCCCTACCGATGTCTTGTTTTTACTCATTCCTTTGCTTTATAAAATCACTTCTTTATCTTCTTTTTTAGAAAAAACACAGTTGTTTTGGTCAAAAAAAACAAGTGCTTTGGCAGCTTTTGGCGCTTTTCTATTACCGTTTTTACCCCAATTAATTTATTGGAAATACGTGACGGGCAGTTGGATTTTCAACAGTTATGGTGATTATTTCAAATTCGATTTTGCGCATCCCCACATTCGAGAAGGGTTAATTGGCATGAACAACGGTTGGTTGATTTATACGCCCGTCATGACGTTTGCAATCATGGGCATTTTTTTGATGCGGGGTAAACGACGCGACTTTTTGTTACCCTTAATCACCTTTTTACCGATTTATATTTACGTCATTTATGCGTGGTGGAGCTTCAATTATATCAACGGTTTTGGTTCTCGACCTATGATTGATGCATACCCTTTGCTAGCGATACCCCTCAGTATTTTTATAGAAAAAATGCAAAAATCAAAGGTTTTGTCCTTGATTTTCATTGTTATTTTAGGATTTTTAACGTGGCTTAATATTTTCCAAACAGAACAAATGAGCCGTCAAATTCTTATTTCAGAACAAAATAATGAAGCCTTTTGGATGGAAAGTTTTGGCAAAACGACATTGGATTACAATGCCCTCGTTGCTTTTGATGCCAATGAAATACAACCCAAACAAAGCATTTTCGTTAAAAATTTCTGCGAAAATGGCTTTGAAAATCCTGTTTTGACAGATAGTAATTTTGTCAAACAACCCACAGCGAATGGACAATATGCTTATCGCATCAATCCAGCTGCCTACTCCCCTGCTTTCAAAACAGAGGTTAAAAACCTGCAAGGTGGTCGCTATGTTAGAGTGTCATTGAAAGCCTATTCTTTGAAAAACAGTATTTGGGACATTTATGAAAAATGTATGCTTGTCATTGATTTTCGACGTGGCGAAAAGGATATAAAATGGCAAGGCATGAGGATTGAAAATAAAATTGGCAACACCACAAAAATTTATGGTGGACAAACCGACGTTTGGGGCGACATTTATTTCTACGTCAAAATCCCAACAAATGCTTTACCCGATGATGTGTTAAGCTGCTATGTTTGGAATCAAAATCGCAGTGCTTTGGTGATTGATGATTTTCACGTAGAATTACACAAATAGTCTCTTTTAGGGCTAAAACCAAGCGTAAATTCGCTCAAATTTCGTTTTCTTACTTATTTTTTTATTTTTTACGACTTTAT
>JAYTUR010000352.1:0-7738 GCA_043744475.1 Saprospiraceae bacterium
TTTAAATATTGGACCTTCAACCGTTCCTTGTGCTGAAATCAAACCGATACCCCCCTCAGTATGAAAGACTTTATTATTGCCTTCTTTCATCGTCAATGCCAATATGGCGGACAAACGACCGCCGTATTGCGCCCCAAAACCGCCTTTTATCAACGACACATTATTAATCGCTCTTGTATTAAAGGTGCTGAATAAGCCAAACAAATGGCTCGGATTGTAAACCGTTGCCTCGTCGAGTTGCACCAAATTTTGGTCAACAGAACCGCCACGCACATAAAAACCTGTCGTCCCTTCGCTACCCGACTGAACGCCCGGCAGCAATTGAATGATTTTCAAAACATCTTTTTCTCCTGCAATTGCGGGCAAATTTTGCAATAATCGAATCGGGATATCCATAACACCGACTTGTGCTTTTTGCACATTATCGTCATTTTTTCTTGCAGAAACGACCACTTCATTGAGTGTTTTATTGTTTTCGCTTAGAAAAATGTCCAATTTTAGGTCATTTGTAAGCGTCAACGCCTTGGCTTGTGGCGCATAACCGATAAAGGAATAGACCACTCGAATCGTATCGGTTGGCTTAATGGTTATCGAATAAAATCCATATTCGTTTGCCACTGTTCCGCTTTTTTCGTTGGCAACAAAAACGTTCGCACCGATGAGCGATTCGCCTGATTGCGCGTCTTTGATGTAGCCGCTAATTGTTACTTTTTGACCAAAAGCCCAAAGCGGTAGGGCAAGTAAAAGTAATGTTTTAAACATTTTATCAATAGATTTTATGAAATATTGAGTCAAAATATAAAAGAAGAGCAGTCTGACCGATTCCTTCTAATCCGAAAAAGAATTGAAAAAAACCTACTTAAATTTCTTATCAATTAAGGTTCAATTTTTAATGTTGCATAGACAACCAAAACTGAAAGAATCGTAAATAGAATGAGTGAAGAACCCATAGTACCAAAGCCAATACCGCCTTTTTCAGGCATTTTTGTCAATAAATCGCCGAAAGTTGCGCCAAACGGACGGGTCAAAATGAACGCAACCCAAAACAAAAAAACAGTTGAGACTTTTGTAAAATAATGCGCTAAAACGACAGATAACAATAGACCACCAATCAAAAACGCACCACCTGCAAATCCTAAGCCCGAATCATCAGCCAAAAAATCACCTAATGCCGTACCCAACGTATTTGAAAATAGAATGGCAATCCAATAAAACAACTCGCCTTTTAGGGTTGTGATATTCGTTACGGATAATGATTTTTCGCTCATGCGCCAAACAAAAAGCGTTAATAACAAGAGAGAAACGAGGATTAAGCTGCCTGTGGCATAACCCAAACCCAAAGTTCTGTCCATAAAATCCGACATGGTTGTGCCTGCGGTGCTTGTGGAGAGGATAACGAGCCAATAAATCGGTGGGATATATTTTTTTGTGTAAAGTTGTCCAACAAGGGTTATGAGAAAAATGACGAAAAGTATCATTGAGCTGACGGAATAACCGACGTTACAAGTCATAGACATTAAATCGCCTGCCGTTTCACCTAAGGTAGTGGCGCAGATTTTCATAAGCCAAAAAAGGGCTGTAATCTCAGGCAGTTTCTTGATTGCATTCATCGTTTTTAGTAGATTACATTAGTTTAAAAAATACAAAGCCACAAAGATACATAGTCTTATAAGTATTTGATTTACAATAAACTATGTATTCTTTGTGGCTACCTACCGTATGAAAAAAAAGCTATACTAAGACTTTGTTCTTTTGCCCAAATGATAGTCAAAAAGGCCCATTTTAAGACCGACATTTATCGAAACACCTTGAAGGGTATTTTTAGGTAAAGTCGTTGTTGAAGAACCCGATGCAAACGCCAAACGGTAATTGACACCACCAAAAAGCTTGACAAAACGGATTAAATTGGCTTCTAATTGTATGCCAGGTTGCACAACAATATACTCATTGCCATCTCTGCCATGCCCATCAAAGCCGGAATCGTAATGTTTGTGCCCCCCCTCAGTACGAAGCGAGTCCGCGCTCGCCGAACCCATACCAACAACTAAAGGAAACGTAAAATGAACTGCTGCATCAGGGTGCGGTGTATATTCCAAACGTCCGCCCATAAATTGCGTTGTCAACACCAATGGTTTCACACCAGAAGGCAAAAACGTCTCGCTCAAACTATGCTGACCTGTTACGCCAATACCCCACTTTTTGTTCAATAAAAGCATCATTGAACCGCCTGCTGTGGAAGTAAAAGCTCCGTTGTACTGCCCATATTGGTATTCAGGTGCGACATAAAGCCCTAAATATTGGGGCTTGACGAGCTTAATCAAGGTATGCGTTGTGTCCTGTGCGGTACTTTTAACAGTGTTTACTAAAAATATTAACAAAAAGAGGAAAAATAATTTTTTCATGAAACTGAATTTTTAATACTTTTTAAAAAATGTGCGTTGAAAGATGTTAATGGTTTAGCGACTAATTTCTAAACAGATACACAAGGGGTTTTAGCGAAACGTAGGTTAGGGGTTATTTTTTTTGAAATGCTGATGGTGTAATTCACTTCAAAATATTTAGCTCGCCCTAATTATTAGAAACCTTCTTCAAGTTGAAATCAAAAAGCCCGATTTTAAGCCCAACATTAATAGAAAAGCCTTGAAGCGTATTCTTAGGTAAAACGGTGAATCCCGTTTCCGAACTGAATGCCACGCGATAGTTTGCGCCTGCAAAAATCTTAGCATAACGCATGAGATTGGCTTCAAACTGTATGCTGGGTTGGATGATAACATACTCACTACTTTCCACGCCAGTATTAAATATATCAAAACGGTCGCCATTGATTCGCTCGCCGGCACTATTAAGCGAGTCTGCACCTGCAATAGCCATACCAACCGTCAAAGGAAAAGTGAGATGGAATTTGGCATCAGGTCGTGGCGTATATTCCCCTCGAATACCCCAAAATTGAGCGTCTAACACAAGCGGTTTAATACCCAATGGTGAAAATTTCGCGTTTAAAGTCTGTTGTCCCGTCACGCCCAAACCCCATTTTTTATTGAGTAAAAACATGATTGAACCTCCACCCATAGGCGTAAAAGCACCATTAAGTTGCCCATATTGTAGCTCTGGTGCAGCGTAAAGACCGATATAATGTGTTTTTTCTACCAGCTTGACCCAAATGTTCGTCGTATCCTGAGCCAAACTTTTGGTACTGGTCGCTAACGAAATGATGAAAATTATTGAAATTACTTTTTTCATGAAAAATGTGCTTTTCTTAATTGAATGATAAATATGTGGAAAGTTTTTTACTTAAAAATCAAACAAAATCTGACCTTGAACCCGCCATTTTGAGGTGTTTGGGTTGTCCAAATAGTTTAGTCGGCGCGTCACATCTACACGGAAGAGTTTAAAAATATTACCAATACCAAAACCCGCTTCCATGTAAGGCACATTCTTTTTGAAGCCATAAGTCAATGATTGCCCTTGTGCATCGGTAGGGAAGCTATATACTGAGGGGGTCACTTTTGGGTCGTTTGCTGCGTCAAGTCCACCATAAACGGCTTTAAACATTACAAATTCACGCCATTTCAGTTTTTTTATGAGTGGTAATTTATTCAAAATAAAACCATCGAAAGCATGTTCAATATTCAATGAGGCGTATTTATCACTCATAAATTCAAGGTAATTCATCTGATTGTACCCTTGTTTCTCGTAATTTAAGGTTTGATTTGCATGAAATAAATGCAAAACTGGATAAGGTAAACCTTTACCAAAAGTCCGTCCGCCCTCTATCATAATATCAGTATGACCAATCGGCGCAATGAAAAACCGTTTAAACACATTGGCATTGACATCTTGATAGGCGAAAGTATTATTTGCCGCATCACTTCCGTTGCCATACGTGAAATTCAAGCCGAAAATCGGGTATTTATTGACAATGTGCTTCCTTATGGTTTGTCCTTGAAAAAACTCTTCATTGGGCGCATAACGAAAGTTTACAAAACCTTCATTGGTCGTCAAATTTTTAATTTTTACGGAAGCATCAACACTTCTATCAAATGTTAGGCTGCCCGCAGGTGACAATCGGCGTTGTTGCATACCTAATTGATACATAAAACTCGACTCATTTTCATTGGTATATTGTACACCAAAAGACCGTTTGTAGTACATTTTATCGAATTTACCACGCCGAAACGACAGTAAAACGTTGTCTGCATCGCGCCGTTCAACATTTTGACCGGGCACTTCCACATCATCGAGAAACCATGCTTTCAAGGCATTTTGTGGTCGAGCATTGAAAGGGCTTTCGTTAAATTGATAGGTCAAAGCTGTGTTGAATTTCCATTTTTTATCCCTAAACCCATACGCACCATAGCCTTCAATGCGCCAATGTTTGCTGAAATCTGTTGTCGTCCGTCCACCGATACGCATCCGTTTACCTTCGAGGTCGTTGAAACTAACTAATGTGCCTGTTGGTCCCCATTCAAAGCCATTCGTTTTCAAATAACCCGTTGAGACAAAGTATTTCCATGCCATAAAACGTTGATAATCAGGCACTTTTACCAAACTATCCGCTTTGGCATACATGCTTTTTTCTGTTGCTGAAAGCGGCTCTGTTCTTTCCTTCTCCCAAAAAACATCTGCTTTTTGTTCCGCATCGTTTCTTTTTACAGTATTTTGAGAACCCGCATAAATGGAATCGGGTTGAGGCTTATCGAAGATAAAATTTGAATAATTTGTTGTTTTTTTACCATAAAAACCCGTTCCGCTTTTCTCATCGCCGACAATGCTAAAATCAATGCTCACTTCGTCGCGCGTCAAAACAGAAGAACCGTTGGGCAAACGCTCAAAATTTTGTACAACAAGCATACTGTTTAGAAAATTAATATTGATTTCTTTCGGTACACTCATTTCAACACGGCGCACAGCGTAAGTCGTATCATCAGCAATAAAAAGATTGCCTGTAAATGTCAAATCCGCTTTTGAACGTGGGAAAAATGCCAATTTTATCGTTCTTTTTCCTTCCATTACAACCGTATCCATGATGTAAAAACGATAAAAATCGGGGGCAATCCCCGACAGTGGACTCATAAATGGTTTTTTGAAAAACAACAATTGATTGTCATAAATATTGGCGTTGACGTATAAATGGTTCAAATACTGCCCTAAACCTTCTGCATCAAACAAGCCGCTAAAATCTGTTTCTTTTTTACCCAAAACATATTCCTTGCGGGTTTCAGGCGATTTGCGGTAATAAATATTTGATGATGTTTCCTTAAAATAGGTAGGAATGAGGCTTTTGCCTTCCAGTTTTGTCGTATCCGCATCTTTAAAAAAGAATTTGACGTTTTTCATAAAAGCCTTATTGGTCATCTTTTTGCCAATATTGACGAGGTCGAGTTCCAATTTTTCATACTGCCGATTTTGATAAAACGCATGACTTTCGGGCTGATTCGCGTCTTTGTGGGCAATAACTTGCTGGATCAGCTCAACAGCAGGATTGTCTTTATTGCGGTATCGGGTTTTACGCACCACAACTTCATTTAGCATCACGTCGAAAGTGCTTAATTTCAATGTCAATGTTTGCACTTGCCCAATTTGAATTTTTTGTTTTAAAACAGCATAACCAATAGCCGTAATTTGCAGAGAATCATACTTCGTATCGGTGAAAGTAAAATAAAAATGCCCATTTTCATCGGCAGTTACGCCTGTTGACGTTCCGACTAAACTGACATTGGCAAATGGAATCGTATCACCTTTTAAAGCATCTACTATATAGCCTTCGACTACGGTTTGTGCGACCCCCTCAGTATAGAAACCAAAAAACAAGTAAAGCAGCGTCATTAGAGAAAAATGTCTGTTTAAAATTAGGCGTTTCTTAAAGTTCATTTCGAATAATTTTTGAAAAAAATAGGTGTTTTAGAAAAAGTAAAAGGCATTTAAATTATCCTTTGCCCTTATACACAAGCCTTTACACAGAAACGTAGGTTGAGTTATTAAGAATAAGAATAATGACAAAAAACTGACACGAGAATTTTAGAGAACACACCCAAACTATCCCGAATCCAGAGGATTCTCACGGTAAAAAAAGCTATAAGCTTGTGAATTCAAAAGAATTCGTATTAGAAATCAAATATAATCTGTCCCTGTACCCGCCACTTTGACGTATTCGGATTGTCCAAATAGTTCAACCGCCGTGTGACATTTACTCTAAAAACCTTAAAAATATTGCCGATGCCAAAACCCGCTTCCATATAAGGCACATTGTTTTTAAAGCGCGAAGTCAACGATTGACCGTTGGCATCGGTTGGAAAGCGATATACTGAGGGGTTGGTTTGAAGATTATTCGTGGCATCAAGACCGCCATAAACGGCTTTGAACATCTCATATTCACGCCATTTGAGCTTTTTTATCAAAAGCATTTTATTCAAAATAAAACCATCGAAAGTATATTCAATATTCAAATAAGCATATTTACCGCTGATAAATTCAAGATAATTCATTTGGGTGAATTAAAATTGCTCATAATTTGACGTTTGATTGGCTTGAAAAACAACCGCTGGCTCATACTTTGCCCCAAAACACCTCTCCAACACCCAAACAAACGAATGGCGGTGCTGGTATCCCGACAATATCGGGACCACCCACTATCTTTTGGTCTCCGCCCCCGTAACCACACCCCTTTCCGAAGGAATTCTTTGAATCAGTAATAACCCGTCAGGCCAATCGCACCAAGCGGCTCTGCTATTTCAATGTCCAAAAATCCTTTTTAATTCTTATAATAATCTTGCGCATCAGGGTGTTCATTATTTTAACTACTACAGTTAAAACAAACGAATACGATACTGGCATCAGCTTGTTAAACTGAATAAGTATGTGCAATAAAATAATAATTCTTAGAATGATTAAATTGGTATTCAAAGGCTTCGATACTGAGGGGGGGCTTTGACTTCAACCAATCGCGCATAAGGGAGATGAGCATACCATTTTTTTCAAAAAAAGTGAAAATTTGGCGAGGCGTTGTGCCATAAACATCAGAAGCACCGAGACCATGCTCAAAAACGATGATGGGTTTGCAGCGGTTGATGGTCTTTTGCGCGCCTTCCAAAACAAGCATTTCAGCGCCTTCTACGTCTATTTTGATGAAATCTATGGTTTTATCGGTAGGAATAATATTGTCGAGCAATTCTGTGCGGACGGTGATGAGGGTGTCTTCTTCATTTGGTCTATCGTATCGGCGGCGCAAAATACCGCTGTATGATGGATTTGAAACGACATAATTGAAACTGGTTGTGCCTGATTGGCGACTCAAAGCCACATCATAAAAACGGCAATTGGGCGGATATTTTTTTTGAATTAAATCGGCATAAAGATTGGGCAGCGGCTCAAAACAGTCGTGTTGTCCCTCTGGCGCAAATTTAAGAATGAGGTCAAGCATTTCGCCTTTGTGGCAACCGACATCAATACAATTTGAGTCTCGTCGGCATATCCGTTTCAATATTTTAACTGTTTGGGCATCATACTGTTGGTTTTTTGTAAAGGCAATGGGCAGATTTTTTAAAAGCGATTTTATATGGGAAAGCATTGATTAATTGATTATAAGTATTTTGTAAAACGAATGACAAATATAGACAGGAAATATAGATGACGTTTGGGATACTTGTTGTACGACATAAAGTTAGGTATAACAAACGACAAAAAGATTTGTGGTTTTAGTTCTTTGACATAACAGATAAATCAAGAATTTTTTTCTTAT
>JAYTUR010000353.1:0-7734 GCA_043744475.1 Saprospiraceae bacterium
CCCGCAATTACGCCAAACGCCAAATGACATGGTTTCGGAAAAATGATTTTTGGCAGCGTTTTTCACCTTCTGATACTGAGGGGGTCATTCGATTCCTCAATCAAAAATAATCGTTTTATTGCCACTCACAAAAACACGGTCATCAAAAACCAATTTTAATGCCTTTGCTAAGGTGATTTTTTCGACATCACGACCCATTTGTGCCATTTCTTGCGGCGAATGAGAATGGTCAGTGGGTATCACTTGTTGCTTAATAATCGGTCCTTCGTCGAGGTTGTCATTGACAAAATGAGCAGTTGCACCAATGATTTTTACGCCCCGCGACCAGGCTTGACGATAAGGATTTGCACCAATAAAAGCAGGTAAAAAGGAGTGGTGTATATTGATAATCCGATTGTTATAGTGTTCAACAAAAGTGGATGTGAGAACACGCATGTATTTTGCTAAGATGATATAATCGGGTTTGAATTCATTGATTTTTGTTAAGACCGCTGTTTCGTGTTCCTCTCTTGATTTTCCTTCATGGGAGATGTGAACAAACGGCAAACCAAACTGCTCAACAAACCCCCTCAGTATATCGTGGTTGCCAATAACTGCCAAAATCTCTGCGTTTAATTCTCCGAATTGATTCCGAATCAGCAATTCGCCAAGGACATGATGTTCTTTGGTTACTAATAAAACGACCTTTTTTTTACGTTGTTCTGCAATCCGAACTTGGGCATCTTCGGGCAAAATGCCCATCAAACCGTTTTGAATACGGTTAATATCCATCGCACCGTCAATTTCAGTACGCATAAAAAAGCGACCTGTTTTAGTTTCCACAAATTCATGGTTACTGATGAGGTTCAAGTCGTTGTGGTACAAAACGCCTGAAACTTTATGCACTAAACCTTTGGCATCGGAGCAATCTATCAATATGGTGTGCGTCATTATTTTTGTTGTTGATTTTAGAAAGTTTTTTGCCCATTATTGTATCCGTTTCATCTGTGGTCATTTTAGCAATAATTCAGCCATTTTCGCTTGAAAATACGAAAATTTGACGGTGAAATTAAACCTTGTTTTCCAAATAGAGTCAAAAAATTAAATTCAGTTAAAACGTGAAGGAACAATTTTCAGACGATTACATTATGGAACTGTTGTCAAATGACGCGACTCATGAACGTGGGTTTCGACTATTGATGCAGACTTTTCAAGAGCCGTTGTACCGACACGTGCGTCGTATGGTTTTTGACCATGATGATGCAAATGATGTGATTCAAAACACTTTTATCAAGGTTTTTAGAAATATTGAGCGTTTTGAAGGCAAATCGAAGCTGTTCACATGGCTGTATCGCATAGCGACAAACGAAGCGATAACGTTTTTGAACGGCCGAAATCGCAAAGAAACTGATACGATTGACGACCCTGACAATGCACGCATGGCGAATCAATTGAAGGCAGATACGTTTTTTGATGGCGATTTTATTCAATTAAAATTGCAACAAGCGATTGCCTTATTGCCTGATAAACAACGGGCGGTTTTTAACCTTCGATATTATGACGAAATGCCTTATGAAGAAATGTCAGTCATTTTAGAAACGTCGGTGGGTGCATTAAAAGCCTCTTATCACCACGCCGCCAAAAAAGTTGAGGCGTTTTTTAAAGGGATAGAAATAGATTAAAAAATATTCAGAAAATGAAAGAAGAATTTGAAAAAGAACTGCAAGAGTTGTCGCCTTTTCTTGCTGATTTGAAAAAACAGCAGAAAAGTGAGCCGTTTAAAACACCCCGTTTGTACTTCGATAACTTAGCCGACCGGATTCTTGAAAAAGCACACGGTGAAACAAAAACGGTTAAAGCACCCCCTCAGTATAACAGTCGTCCAAGCGCCGCTCAACGCATAAATGGTTGGTTATCAGTAGTATTTCAACCTAAATGGGCATTGTCTGCCTTAGCTTTTACTTTGGTTGTTGGTGCAGGTTGGTATGCTGTTCAGCAACAAAAAACAACACCAATAGCTGTTGAGCAACCGATGAGTGAGACGCATGAAGAAGCACAAAACTACATCAAAGAAAATATTCAAGATTTCAAAGAAGAAGATATTATCACTGCTTTTACAGAACCTAAAAAAATAGATAAGGAAGACAAATCGGTAAACAAGGAAAACACCGATATTAAACCTACACAAAAAGTAGAACCCGAACTTAAACATCCAAAATCGGGTTTGACAGAAGCTGAAATTGAGCAATATCTGAAAGAAAATCTTGATGAAAGGGATATTTACGTCTTAGGCGGTTTATGATTATGATTTTACACTCTTAAAAACAGAAACATGAAGAAGATATTTTTTGCCTTCGCTTGCCTTGTCATGGCAGCAAATTTAGTGGCACAGCCTATGAAAGACCGCGTGAAAGAACGTGTCGAAGCACAAAGAATTGGGTTTATCACACAACGAGTGAGCTTAACGCCCGAAGAATCTCAGCCGTTTTGGCCCATCTATAATGAATATACGGACAAACTGAAGCAAATTCGCAGCTCAACAAAAATGGATAAAACATTTGATGAAATGAGCGATGCCGATACAGAAAAGATGATTATGGGTCAATTTGATAAAGAAACGCGCATCATAGATTTGCGTAAAGAGTATTATCAAAAATTTAAAAAAGTTATTTCTGTTAAAAAAATTGCTAAATTGTATAGAGCAGAACAAGACTTCAAAGGTGAAATGTTGAAACAATTGCAAGAAATGCGGGAGATGAAAAAGAATAGGCAGTAAAGTGTAATTATCTCAAAACATCTATTTTCGCCACCCAAGTGTATTCACATTGTTCCCTACTTTCCGCCCAACGGCAAGCCCTTGCACATTGTCATGAGGCGTATGAATGCCACCGAGAATGCGTGAATAGCCACATTCCTCTGCCATTTCTGTAAAAGTATTGAATTTACGGGATTTGAAATCTACTTTTTGTGCAGTATCCCTTGCGCGATTTTCATGCGTATTGTCTGTAAAAGGAAAAGGTTCGCCGTAAATACTGGTCAAGACAGTCGCTGCGGCAGAAGCCTGTGTCGAATGCCCCGAAGAAAAAGCTGGAAATGGCGGCTCGGGCCAATACTGCACGAATGTGCCATCAATATTGTCTCGAATATAAGTTGAAGGTCGCTCGCTAAAATAAGTATATTTCACTTTCCAACAGTTGATAAAGGCATCTGCCGTTGCCATACCTACACGTGCATAAGTTTCAGCCGCCACTGTCAAATTGGCTTTTGCCGTCCGAATAGCAATGGACGCTAAATTATAGGAGTGTCCTGGTGGCGAATATACTTCCGACGGATCGTCGCTCCACCAAGCCCCAATCTCCTTTTCTTCCTGTGTGAGCGTTATATTTTTAGCATAAACTTCTAAAAATTGAGCATAACATTGTGAAAACCGACTCGTTGAGTAAGGAATCATTTCAGGAACAGCTATTGCCGCATCAGCCGCTACGAATGTGCGATTGGTACCCCAATAAGGGTGCAACGGCAATTGCGATTTTGATTGGCTTTTTTTAGGGGCTGTCCATTTGCCAGGACCCGTCGGAACAACAAAATCCGTAGGAAAATTCTTCAAATAACCTTCGAAACCACCATCAACAGTTGACCATAGATAGATAACATTTGCCACATTTTGCCCAAACAATTTCGACCGTTCAATCACCTCCGCCGCTTCTTGCGCCGAGTATAATGCCTCCAATGCTTTCTCCAAAGAGTCAATACTTGCCTTTTGATTATTGTCCAACGCAAACAACTTTTTAAGCATCACCGCTTGACCTGCGTTGAGTGCCAACTGCCAATTATAGCGTTTGCCGCTTTCAATTTGAGGCACAAAATCGAGTTTATTGAGCTTTTTAGCTACAGATTGATGCGTTTGACTGCCTTGAACAACAGATTCATACATTGTCAAACCGAGATAGCCTAAACTGCGGGACGTATAAGTCGGCGAATTAAGCGGTAACCTATAAATCATGCGCATCGTCATATCTGCCCATTTTGTCGCCGCTTCGGGGTTTTCGACATCGCCTAACAAAGCAATGTTTTCTGTTTTATCGGGCTTGCAACTGCTGATAAAAAAGAACAAACCGATAAAACATGAGATACTTAAGAATTGAAAAAATGCTTTCATAGAATTATAATTTAGATGTTCAAATAGAAATCGCTTTGGTCGTTTCGTTTTGAGAATTCAAAATTACAGCTAAAAGCGATTGTAACTCAGTATATTTTGTAAATTTTTAAAAAAAATAATAAAAATACTGAGGGGGGCTTCTCATCTAAAAATGTACTTTTACAAACTTATTCATCAAAAATCAAATCTATTCCAACATGAAAAACCAGCATTGGTGCATCATTGTAGTGCTTTCATTCTGTTCTTTCGCGCTCCATGCCCAAATCAAAAAAGCACCGCCGCGTGCCGAAGGCGATGGGCCTTGGGCGCAACTCATCATTCGAGGTGTCACCCTCGTCAATTCCACCGGTGCGCCGCCCATAGGCCCAGTGGATATTGTTGTTGAAAAAAATAGGATAAAAGCCATTGAAGTTGTCGGTTTTCCAGGTGTTCCCATTGATTTGGCGCGCCGACCTAAGTTAAAGGCAGGTGGCAAAGAACTCGATTGCACAGGTATGTACCTCATGCCAGGTCTTATTGATATGCACGGACACATCGGTGGCAAGGCACAAGGCACCGATGCGGAGTACGTTTTCAAACTTTGGATGGCGCATGGCATCACGACCATTCGCGACCCTTCCGCAGGCAATGGCTTGGATTGGACGCTCGACCAAAAGAAAAAATCAGCTGCCAATGAGATTACAGCGCCTCGCATTCTAGCGTACACTGCCTTCGGTATGGGCAGCGAAGAACCTATAACAACGGCTGAACAAGCCCGCGCATGGGTGCGCAAAAACAAAGAAAATGGTGCAGATGGTATCAAGTTTTTTGGCGCAAATCCTGAAGTTATGTTTGCTGCTCTTGACGAAAATAAAAAATTAGGCTTGCGTTCGGCGTGTCATCATGCCCAAATGGACGTGGGACGTTGGAATGTTCTGAAGTCTGCAAAAGCGGGTTTGACATCTATGGAGCATTGGTACGGCTTGCCGGAGGCTCTTTTTGATGACAAAACGGTGCAAAATTACCCCCCTCAGTATAATTATCAAAATGAAGGTGATCGCTTCAGCGAAGCGGGGCATTTGTGGAAACAAGCGGCAAAACCACATTCCGCACGTTGGAATGCGGTCATGGATACGCTTTTGGCGTTGGATTTTACGCTTGACCCCACCTTTAATATATACGAAGCAAACCGCGATGTCATGCGTGCGCGCACTGCCGAGTGGCATCCGCTCTACACCATACCAAAATTGTGGCAATTTTATCAACCGAGCCGTATTTCGCATGGTTCATATTGGCACAAATGGGGCACAGAAGAAGAGGTCAACTGGCGTGAAAACTATATGATTTGGATGCAATTTGTCAATGAGTACAAAAATCGAGGTGGACGCGTAACGACTGGTTCTGATTCAGGGTTTATTTTTCAATTATATGGCTTTGCATACATTCGTGAGTTGGAATTACTGCGCGAAGCAGGTTTTCATCCACTCGAAATCATTCGTTCTGCAACTTTAAGTGGTGCTGAAGCGTTAGGTTTGGACAAGGAATTAGGCTCTGTGGAAGTTGGAAAATTGGCAGATTTTGCCATTATTGACCAAAATCCACTTGAAAACTTGCAAGTTTTGTACGGCACAGGGGCTATTAAGTTAGATGAAAACAATCAGGTTGTGCGTGTCGGCGGCATCAAATATACGATTAAAGATGGTATCGTTTATGATGCAAAAAAACTATTGGAAGATGTGCGTAAAATCGTTGAAAAAGAAAAAACGGACAATCCGAAATGGCAATTTAAACAGCCTGGAATGAAGTAAGTCATACTGCATAACTTTTAACAAGTTAAAATGCTAAAAATCAATGTTTTATGAAAAAAATAATCTTACAGTTATCAGTTTTAATATTTGTTGTAACGTCATGTAATGGGCAGCAACCTGCCAATCGAGCGCACAGCCAAAACCTCAAATTTGACAAAACAATCGCTAATTGGCTTTCTTTTACTGTACCAACAGTGAGTCCGAACGATGTAAAAAAAATGAACAATACTTTACTACTTGATGCGCGAGAACGCGAAGAGTACGATGTCAGTCATTTGCCCAATGCTGTTTTTATTGGCTACAAAAATTTTGAAAAAAATACGCTTGCAGATATACCCAAAGACAAACCTATTGTCGTCTATTGTTCTATCGGTTATCGGAGTGAAAAGATAGGTGAAAAGTTGCAAAAAATGGGCTACACTAAAGTTTATAACCTCTATGGTAGTATCTTTGAATGGGTGAACGAAGGTAATTTGGTGGTTGATAATCAAGGAAATACAACTAAAAAAGTCCATACGTTCAATAAGTCATGGAGTAAATGGGTTGAGGATGGAAAAGCTGAAAAAGTTTGGTAATTTGCTTAAAGTTGTTTAATTTTTTTTTGGTATATTTACTCATAAGTAAAGCGACAGAATTGAAGGTGACAGGCAACAGCCTATAATTATTTGATTATCAATTTTTTATGAAATTTCAAATAAGCGATGATTTATAATGACCTACTTAATTCTACTTACTTAATGTTAGTATCTCAAAACTAATGCAATACTTAAATGACAATCGCTTTAGAACTCGCTGAAAAAAACGCTATTTAAAGCAAACAATCCGATGGTTTTTAGGTTTATAATTCGTGTTAAATAGACGCTTTTAGACATTCGAAGGCTGTTATCTCATTTAAAAAACAACCATAATTTTTTGAATTGATAGCACATTTGGGTTGCTTCAAAAGCTTAAATTGAGCTAATAATCAACCATAATTTTAAAATAAACATTTCTCAAAATTGTCATTACAAACAATTTATTAATCTTATCGAAAATGGAAAATATGACACATTCAAGCACATCAGCAAGTGCTTCAACCTCTAACGGAAACGGTGAAAGTAAATGCCCTTTTATGGGTGGTGCTCTAAAGAAAAGTGCAGGCAGTGGCACGAGAAACCGTGACTGGTGGCCAAATCAGTTGCAGTTGAGCATTCTTCGCCAAAACTCTTCACTATCCGACCCGATGAAGGGGTTTAACTATGCTGAGGCTTTCAAAACCCTCGACCTACATACTGTTAAGAAAGATATTGTTGAATTGATGACCACATCCCAAGACTGGTGGCCAGCCGATTTCGGTCATTATGGCCCCTTCTTTATTCGGATGGCGTGGCATAGTGCGGGTACTTACCGTATCTCTGACGGTCGCGGTGGAGCGGGCTTCGGGACACAACGGTTTGCACCGCTTAATAGCTGGCCCGACAACGCAAACCTTGACAAAGCGCGTTTGCTCCTTTGGCCCATCAAACAAAAATACGGAAAGAAAATTTCGTGGGCAGACCTCATGATTCTTGCGGGCAACTGTGCCTTAGAGTCTATGGGTTTCAAAACTTTCGGTTTTGCTGGGGGACGTGCAGACGTTTGGGAGCCAGCCGAAGACATTTATTGGGGTTCAGAAAGCGAGTGGTTGGGCGACAAACGTTATACAGGCAACCGCGAACTGGAGAATCCGCTGGCAGCTGTTCAGATGGGTCTCATCTACGTGAATCCAGAAGGACCTAACGGAAACCCCGATCCGCTTGCCGCAGCCCATGATATTCGTGAAACTTTTGG
>JAYTUR010000354.1:0-2010 GCA_043744475.1 Saprospiraceae bacterium
TACGCCATGAGGATAGCGAAAACGATATTGAATTGGAACATGGCGACCAACTGCCCACGTTTGGCAGGTGGGGCAATTTCAGAAATATACATCGGAGCAACGACTGAGGACACGCCAACACCCAATCCGCCTAAAAATCTAAAAATTAAAAAGACAGACCAATCAACTGCATAAGCCGTTCCGATGGCGGACATGAGGTAGGCAATCGCTACCATATATAAGGTGACTTTTCGACCGTATTTTTCTGTCGGAATACCGCCAATGAGTGAACCCAAAACAGTACCTATTAAGGCGATAGATACTGTAATGCCGTGTTCAAAGACACTAAGATGCCATAGTTTTTGTAGCGTTTGTTCGACACCTGATATAACAGCTGTATCGAAGCCGAAGAGGAAACCGCCCAAAGCCGCCGTGAGCGACCAAAAGAAGATTTTGGAATTTTGATTCATTGTCTCGTTGTTTAGAATTTTATTTCTTGTTGAATCAAAGTTAGGTCGGCTTCTCAAAAAGACGTTTTAGTATTCGTTCAAAGAGTTTAAAGATTGATACATAGTTTTAATGCTGTGGTTTTCAATCATTTAGGGTGAAAATAAAATTTTCCACTTCAACTTATGTTACATCAATTCAAATATTGTTACTTGTCTTGTTGACAAATAATTTCTTAAAAAGAGCTTTTTAAGAAATACATTTTTGTCTTTTTGCTATATCACAAACAAATATTTGGAATTAGAGAAAGGAGAAAATGGAATTTTATACTGAGGGGGGTACTTTATGCTAAAATAAGCCTAAAAAAAAGCCGCAATCCTATACGAATTACGGCTTTTGTACTTTTTTATAACGTCATTATGAAGGCAATAAACGGTCACCACCTTGTCTTTCGACCATCCATTGCGGATATTCTTTCGTCAAAGCACTGACGGTATCTAAACGACTTAACTCGTCTGCCGACAATCTCAAAGCGGAAGCCGCAATATTGTCTTCCAATTGCGCAACTGTTTTAGCACCGATGATGACACTTGTAACGCCTGACTGTTGATTAACCCATGCCAAAGCGATACGGGCGACGCTGACATCGTGGTTTTGAGCAATTTCTGTCATCACATCAATAATATCGTAGGCTTTTTCCTTGTTTACAGGTGGAAAATCAAATACATCACGACGACTATCGCCTGCTTTTTCGATGATACGACTGTATTTACCAGATAAAAAACCGCCCGCCAGAGGACTCCACGGCATAAAACCTATTTTTTCGCTTTTCGCCAAGGGCAATACTTCGCGTTCAACATCACGCCCTGCAATGGAATAGTAGTATTGCATACCGTCGAATGTCGCCCAACCGTTTTTTTCGGCAATGCCATTGGCTTTCATAAAAACCCATGCAGGAATATTGCAAGCAGCGATATAGCGAACTTTGCCCGATTGCACCATTTCATTCAACCCACGCATCGTTTCTTCGATGGGTGTATAGGCATCAAAACCATGAATGTACAGCATATCCAAATGGTTCATGCCCAAACGTTGCAGACTTTCATCAACAGAATGATGAATGTGTAAACGGCTCAAGCCCACATTATTAATGCTTTTAGCATCCATACGACCCCGCAGTTTGGAAGCGATAAAAAGGTCTTGTCGGTTCAATCCGAGCGATTTTATGGCTTGTCCTAACAGCGTTTCAGATTCACCATAAGAGTAAATATTGGCGGTATCAATAAAGTTAATGCCGCTGTCAACAGCTACTTTTATGAGTTGTGTGGCATCGTCTTGACCCACTTTGCCCATATTGCTCCAATAGCCGACGCCGCCAAAAGTCATCGTACCGAAGCAGAGTTCTGACACCAAAACACCTGTGTTTCCTAAAAATTTGTAGTTCATCTTTTTGAATTTTAGTTATGCGAACAAATAAATTAATATTACTCACTGTTTTTTTGCAAGTAAAAAAAAGCGTACAAGAGTTAAATCTATTGGAATCGCTGTACTTTTTTAATGAAAAATCAGAGATTTTTCATTAAA
>JAYTUR010000355.1:0-7707 GCA_043744475.1 Saprospiraceae bacterium
AATCTGTTGAAGCGATTATGCAGTCTTATGCAAAATCGTTGTTAATTGATAGGAAAGCCTTGAATAAAGCGCAAACGGCAAACGATGTAGTGCGTTGTCAAGAAATTTTGCAAACGGCATACTTAACCGATGTTCGCGCCCTTGTAGCAGAGGCGCGATTGAAAGCCGGTGGCGCATTAGACCCCCTCAGTATTTACCGTGATTTGAAGGTGCGTGAGCAGTTGATTGGCGAACGGGGTGCGGTGGCTGTGGCTACGGGACTTTAATCTTTCAATTTTAACACATAATAACGTAAGACACATAGTTATTATTAATTGAACATAAAATTATGTGCCTTATGTATCTATGTGTTATTCAAAATAAAAAATTGAGTAATGCAATCCGTTATAGCCCTTTTCGATATCGGAAAAACCAATAAAAAACTGTTCCTCATTGACGAGCAGTACCGCATTGTTTTTGAAAAAACAGAGCAATTTGCCGAAACAACGGACGAAGACGGCGAGACATGTGAAGATTTAGCAAAGCTAACGGATTGGGTTTTGACTTCATTTAAAACTGTTTTGAATGATAAAACATACGATATTCAAGCCGTTAATTTTTCAGCCTATGGGGCTTCATTTGTACACCTAAATACTGAGGGGGTCGTTGTCACGCCACTTTACAACTATTTAAAGCCACTCTCAGAGGTTTTAAAAAAACAATTTTATGAAAACAATGGGGGAGAAGCGGCATTTTCGCGTCAATCTGCATCACCCGTTTTAGGCAATCTCAATTCAGGTATGCAGTTATATCGCTTGAAATATGAAAAGCCTAAAGTTTTTAATAACATTAAACACTCGATTCATTTACCGCAATATTTGAGTTTTTTGTTGACAAATAATGTGTATTCAGACATTACGAGCATCGGTTGTCATACTAATTTATGGGATTTTGATAAAAATCAATACGCCGATTGGGTAATCGAGGAGGGCATTTTGGAAAAACTTGCCTCTATTTTTCCTTCCGATGCTGTGATTGAGACTCAAAACCCAAAACTTGAAACGCAAAACGCACTAAAAATTGGCGCCGGTTTGCACGATAGTTCAGCCGCTTTGATACCCTATTTGACCAGTTTCCAGGAGCCCTTTTTACTCATTTCAACGGGGACGTGGTGTATTTCGATGAATCCATTTAATAACACGCCTTTAACGGATTTTGAATTAGAAAATGATTGCTTGTGTTATATGAGCTATCAAGGAAAACCAGTTAAAGCGGCACGACTTTTTGCAGGTTATGACCATGAACAACAAACTCAAAATATGGCAAAATACTTCAATTTGCCTTCAGATTTCTATAAAAACATCGCTTTTGACCCTAAAACCATTGATATACTGAGGGGTCGTAATCGAGAAATTATTCGTGGTTTTACATCCGCTACCATTCGGACAGCCTCTCTTTTTGAACAGCGGGATTTGAATGATTTGGAGACAGTTGAGATAGCTTATCATCAATTGATATTGGATTTGATGGCGCAACAAGTGGCTTCAACCCGTTTGGTTTTGAATGACCAAACGCCTGTGAAACGCATTTTTGTAGATGGTGGTTTTTCAAAAAATTCTATTTATATGAACCTGTTGGCGCGTCAATTCCCTGACATTCAAGTCTTTGCGGCATCTGTGGCGCAAGCAACAGCAATTGGAGCCGCTTTAGCGATTCATAAACATTGGAATACGCAAGCTGTGCCGAGCAATTTAATCGATTTGAAATATTATGCACATGCAGAATGAACGATGATGGGCTTCATGTTTTTGTTTTTGAAGAAAAATTACAAACATAACTACCATTAAATTAAATTTGTCAAAAATGATTGATTTTCAAGCCTTTATTTTTTACTGTGTAAAACAGCAAACATCTGTGCTTTCGCTACTGAGGGGTTCATGGGATTGCCGTTGAGCAACAACAAATAGCTGGCTAACGACGATAGCCGCCAATCAATTATCAATTTATCACCATCATAACGATAGATTTTTTTAAAATTTTCAGCTATTGAAATTTCTAATGCCGTGCAGACTTTCATCGTCCGAAACAGCGTCTCGTTAAAATCTGTGGCAGACGTTTCGCCCATCCGAACCATGATGTCGCTTGCATAATACTGGAGGCGTTGTTGGTGTTTCACCTGTTGGATGTTTTGCGTTGCTAACACTTCGTCGAGATAATCATATATTTTGAGCATAGCGTAATTGTTTGATTTTGAATGTTTTAAGCCGCTTGTGGTTGTCTTATTTCTGCCAATTCTTGTATAAGTTCTTTCTCTTTTTCAGTCAAATTTTTAGGCAGCGTAATGTTGATTTTGAGGTATAAATCGCCAAATTTCGTCGGGTTTTCGTACAGTGGCATACCCAAACCCCGCAATCTCAATGTGCTGTTGTTGTCTGTTCCTTCTTTTATGGTGATGTTTTTTTCGCCATGGAAAGTTTTCAAACTTACTTTCCCACCCAACATAGCAGTGTAAACAGGGACATGCAGCGTTTGGTGCAAATCATCGCCATCTCGTTCGATGAATGGATCACGCACCATATGAATGGTGATGTATAAATCGCCGTCTTTACCGCCATTCAGTCCGCGTCCCCCTTTACTAGGCAGCCTTATTTTTTGACCGTCACGAATACCGGGTTTCAGAGTTATAGAAAGTTGTTGATTTTCAAGCTGCAACAGGCGTTTGGTACCATGGAATGCATCTGCCAATAAGATTTGTAATTGGGCTTCAAAATCTGATCCACGAGCGGTATGATTTGTCGTAAAATGTTGATTACCAAAGCCTCGCGCATCGCTACCGCCGAAACTGCCCCCGAAGAATTTTTCAAAAATATTCTTGAAATGTTCATCATCGGCAAAATCCTCGGCTGTAAAATTATATTGTTGATTACCACCACGTTGTTGTTGTTGTTGTTGCCGGTGTCTGTTGTCGCCACCTTGTTGGAAATATTCCCAATTTTCGCCAAACTCATCATAGCGTTTGCGTTTTTCAGAATCAGAAAGTACTTCTTGCGCTTCGTTGATTTCTTTGAATTTTTCTTCTGCGGCTTTATCGCCTGGATTTTTGTCAGGATGGTACTTTATAGCCCCTTTGCGGAATGCTTTTTTAATGTCATCGGTTGTCGCTGTTTTGTCAACACCTAATATTTTGTAATAATCTTTGTATGCCATCGCGTGTCTTTATTTTCTACAAAATTGCATGGATACTGAGGGGGTAGGTAATGAGCAATATCAGTTAGTTGAATGATGTAAATCACGTAAGTCTATAAGGTTTTGGTTCTAAATAAAGTTCGTTAAAATAACCATTTTGATGAAAAAAAATTACCTTGACCAGCTTTTTAATTTTGTTATTTATAAATTTAAACAATAATAATTTTAAAAATAAAAATATTTGACAAATAAAAATCTAAATTACTATTTAATGAAAAAACAATTCTTACTCCTTTTTATCTGTTTTCTTTGCGGAATTTCATCTTGTATTTCCACTCAAAAATTACCTAAAAAAAATGAAACGCTTGCTGCTATGACGCTTACAAATGACTATTTTATGAAAAAATGGACAGATGTTGGCAAAACCATTGTAACGAACAGAGAGCGACCGAGCAATATTTGGACACGCGGTGTTTACTACGAGGGGTTGATGGATTTGTATAAAATTGATGCCCAAAAACGGTATTTGGATTATGCGGTCACTTGGGGCGAATTTCACAAATGGGGCTTGCGCAATGGCATCAAAACCCGCAATGGCGACGACCAATGTTGCGGACAGACGTATATTGACTTGTACTTATTGGATAAAAAAGAGGAACGTATCCGCGATGTCAAAGCTTGTATGGACAATATGGTCAATTCCGATAAAGTAGATGATTGGTCGTGGGTGGATGCTTTACAAATGTCGATGCCTGTTTTTGCGAAATTGGGTGTGATTTATAACGATAATCGCTACTACGAGAAGATGTTTGAGCTGTATGATTATGCAAAAACTAAGCATGGCGATAAGGGTTTGTTCAATCCGAATGAGGGCTTGTGGTGGCGCGATAAGGACTTTGACCCGCCTTACAAAACACCTGCGGGTAAAAATTGTTATTGGTCGCGCGGCAACGGGTGGGTTATAGCGGCTTTGGTGCGGGTTTTAGATATTATGCCCAAAAATGCACCACATCGGGATGAATATATGAATATGTATATGACGATGATGAAAGCGTTATTGCCTTTGCAACGTGCTGATGGTTTTTGGAGTGTGAGCCTAACAGATGAAACAGATTTTGGCGGAAAAGAATTGTCAGGAACGGCTCTTTTTGCCTACGGCATGGCGTGGGGCATCAATAATGGTCTATTGGAAAAGAAAAAATACACCCCCTCAGTATCGAAGGCATGGCATGCTGTGCTAAAAGATTGTGTGCATCCAGACGGCATGTTGGGTTTTGTGCAAAGTACAGGCAAACAGCCGAGCGATGGGCAACCCGTGACGTATGCTAAAATACCTGATTTTGAGGATTTTGGCTTGGGGTGTTTCTTGTTGGCGGGTAGTGAAGTGTATAAAATAAAATGATTTTTGGATGGCACACGGATTTTACGGATACGACGGATTTACACTGATTTCTTCTTAAATCATAAAAAATCAGCATAAATCCGTCGTATCTGTAAAATCTGTGTACCATTCAAATAGTAGAATGCCGCACATGCAAAACCGATTTCATAATCACCTCTTCGTTTGGAATCGCCAACCGTTTTTTATCCAAATGTTTAAACAAAGCGGTTGCAGCTTGTTTGCCAATTTCAAAAGCAGGTTGCGTAATGGTGGTCATCGAAGGATTAAGCAAGTCGGCGGTTGACAAATTAGAAAAAGTAATTACTTTTAATTTTTTAGGGATATTGATGCTCAATTCTTTGCACACTTCATAGGTGTGAAGGGCTAATTTTTCGACGGTTGCAAAAATGCTGCAAGGCTTACGGGGTGATGTTAAAAGCGTTCGGATTCTGCTGATACTGAGGGGGTCATCATTTGTACATTCAATAATCCAATCGGGGTTTACAGATATGTCGTATTTCGAAAGGGCTTGTAAATAGCCTTGTTTTCTTTTAATTTCATTAGATAAATGGTCCGTTAAGGACAAACAAGCGATGCGGCGGCAACCATTTTTTATTAAGTGTTCGGTGGCGTTAAAGCTGCTTTCAAAATCGTCCGTAATAATTTTAGTTGTTTCAATAACAGGACAAATACGGTCAAAAAATACCATCGGCATACCGTTTTGATGCAATTCTAAAAGGTGCGTATAGTCCTGCGTACCCAATGAAACAGACATTAAAATGCCATCAATCCGCCCATTTTGAAAGTATTTGACAATACTCAATTCACGCGCGTAGTCATCATGAGTCAAGTAAATTAAGACGTGATAATTCCTATCTCGGGCAATGGATTCGATGCCATTTATGACTAAAGTAAAGAAATTATTGGCAATTTCTGGCACAACGACAGCTATGGTTTGACTTGATTGACGACGCAAGCTGCTGGCATAAGGGTTGGGCGTATAATTCAACTCTTCTGCTAATGCTCGAACGCGAACTTTTGTTTTCTCACTGATTTCCCAATCGTCTCGTAAAGCGCGAGAGATAGTAGAAACCGATAAATTCAACTCTTTTGAAAGATATTTTAAGTCAATTTTAGACATTCTATTTTTTTGCAAAAATAGCAATTTCAGAATTTTTACTAGAATTATCGAAAACGTTTCCGTTAATTTATATAAGGCGACCTTATAAAAGATATTTGGAAAGATGTAGCTTTGTCAAAATAAAAAAAAGCAAAATTATGATTGAGCAATATTTTAAGCAACGATTGCATTTTAATGCAAAGACAAAAGCCTTATGCTGTATTTTGATAATACTAATGGCTTCGTGTTCTTCAAATAAATTATCAAACAATACAATTCAGCCACAATTGGGTTCGCGAACGGTTGAGATATTGAAAGTCAATGGTTTGCAATTTAAGGACTTGAATAAAAATCATCAACTCGACAAATATGAGGATTGGCGTTTACCGATTGAAGAACGGGTCAATGACCTTGTTTCTAAAATGACTTTAGAAGAGAAAATCGGCTTTATGGTCATCAGCACAACGCGTATGGCTGGTGATAATGCGTTTGAACCCAATGCACCCAAGACGGAAATTACAAGTGGATTCAATGAAAAAGACAATGTTACAACGACCAATATGTTCACCCGCAAGCCTTTGGCTTATCCCAATATGAGTTCGTCGGGTACTACGAAAGCCGTGATGGAAAGGCAACTACGCCACTTTATACTGAGGGCTAACACGCCGCCAAAAATTATGGCAGAATGGGCTAACAATTTGCAAGCCTTGTGCGAAACATCGCGTTTGGGTATTCCGGCCATCGTCGCCTCCAATCCGCGTAACCATGTGACGACAGACGCGTCGGTGGGTTTGAGTGTTGGTACAACAGCTTTTTCAAAATGGCCCGGTGAATTGGGTGTTTCCGCCATGCGTGACCTCAAATTAACGCGTGAATTTGCTGAAATTTCAGCCAAAGAATGGTGTGCTGTTGGCTTGCGCAAAGGTTATCAATACATGGCAGATTTGTCAACCGAACCGCGTTGGCAACGGGTGGAAGGGACATTTGGCGAGGATGCAGATTGGACGGCTAAAGTTATTACAGAAGTCGTTTTGGGTTTTCAAGGCGCAAAATTAGGTAAACATTCGGTCGCATTGACAACTAAACATTTCCCAGGCGGTGGTCCGCAAGTGGGTGGACAGGATTCTCATTTTGAATGGGGTAAAAATGCCCATTATCCTGGTGGTATGTTTGAATACCACCTTAAACCATTCAAAGCGGCGATTGCGGCGGGTACTTCGTCTATCATGCCTTATTACTCTGCGCCCAAAGGAAAAGGCTTTGAAGAAGTAGGTTTCTCTTATAATAAGGCAATCATCCAAGATTTACTGAGGGGTCAATTGGGTTTCAAAGGCATTATTAATTCCGATACAGGACCCATTGATATGATGCCGTGGGGCGTTGAAAATTTGACGATACAAGAGCGTTATCAAAAAGCTATTTTGGCAGGTGTTGATATTTTTTCAGGCACAGCTGACCCGACGCTATTGCTTGAAACGGTGAAAAAAGGCATGGTGACAGAAGCGCGTATCAATGAATCCATCGCTCGATTATTGAAAGAAAAATTTGATTTGGGGCTTTTTGAAGACCCTTATGTGGACATTGCAGCAGCAGAAAAAATCGTTGGAAATGCCGATTTTCAAAAAAGAGCGAATATTGCTTTGCGTAAATCTATCGTGTTGTTACGCAACGATGCTAAAATGCTACCCCTCAGTATAAGCAGCAAAAAAACGAAAATTTACTTTGAATCTTATTTAGATAATGGCAAAACGAAAACCCCTTCAACTGTCCTTCAAGGCATTGGTAACAATCCGAATATTGAATTTGTCGCCACAAAAGATCAAGCTGATGCCGTCATTTTGTGGCTCATACCGACGTCTTCACCCAACGGTTTGTTTGGTTCAACTGGTGCGCCGATTGATTTGAGTTTGTCAAAAAACAGAATAAATGTGGATTATGTCAATAGTGTTATTCATTCAAAACCAACTGTTTTGGTCATAAACTATACGAATCCATGGGTCATTGATGAAATTGACAAAGGCAATGCCAAAACCATTTTAGC
>JAYTUR010000356.1:0-7690 GCA_043744475.1 Saprospiraceae bacterium
AATGCGCCAAGCACACCGCTCAACCGCCTTATCCTTGCTGTGTTTCCACCCTGGGGAGGTTCGGCAGGAGCTGGTCGCCTGACGCAGCGCAAAGATAGATTCGTTTATTGGATTTACAAAATACTGTGGATAACTTTTTTTGAGATTTGTCTTTAAAGAATTAATGTAAATCTGTCGTTTCAGTCTAACGAGTGGTCTAACCAAAGTCGCACCTTTAACTTTATATTGACATTTTAACCAATAAGAAATTCGTAGAACGTGCTAATTTTACGGTTCTATAAAATACTTGTAAAACAACACTTTTGGATCTAAACCTATAACGATGTTAAAGCAAACAATACTCACAATTAGCTTATCAATAGCGTTTTTTTCTACGCTTTTCGCTCAAAATCTCGTAAAAAATGGTGATTGTGAACTACCTATTGTCAATGGCAAAATTCCTGATTGGACTGAAGTGCAAGGTAATGAATGGCGACCTTACAATCTGGACGTAATGCCTCAAAGTGGGCAATTTTACTTTTTTGCTGGTTCGCCGCGCAATGCCGAATTGATGCAAGATATTGATGTCTCTAATTATATATGCGCTATTGATGTTGGTTTGCAAAGGTTCAATTTTGGGGGTTATGTCCGTTCTTTTGCTCAAAACCCTCCTGACCAGGCACGTGTTATTTTAGAATATCGCAATGCCAATAATACTATTTTATCAACGTATGATTCTGGAAATCAATCACCTACAACGGCATGGCTACAACTAACCGACCTCCGGCTTGCGCCTGTCGGCACGCGAAAAATTCGCATTCGTTTGGTCAGTACCCTCCGAGCAGGTGCAGATAATGATGGTATTTACGATAATTTATCATTGACACCCAATCCCGCTCGTTTGAGTATTGATACAATTGTAAAAACAACTGCTACGTGTAATAATGCCAATGGCATGGCGCGAATTTCTGCAAAAGGTGGTGTTTTGCCGCTACAATTCAAATTAAACAATCAAGCCGCTACAACCGATAGCATTTTTAGAAATTTAAGTAGTGGCACATATAATATTGTCGTTACCGATGCCGCTAATTGTACGGCTACAATGACTTTTATAATTCCCAATTTGCCACCGCCGACCATCACAAACGTCCAAACCGCCCCCTCAGTATGTGGACGAAATAATGGCAGTTTGACCATCAACGCCCAAAATGGCACAGGTCAATTGACCTATCAATTGAGCACGCGAACAACACGAAGCCAACCCAAATTTGATTCTTTGGCAAATGCTTCTTATCTCCTAACTGTCAGAGACTCAATAGGTTGTACCGATACATTGACTATTGTGATACCCAATAAATCACAACCGACGATTGATTCAATTCGCATAATACCTGCCAATTGCAACAAAAACAATGGTCAAATAACCGTTTTTGGACGCGGCGAAACGCCTAATATTCAGTACAGCCTTGACAGCATTCAGTATGTTTCTACTTTCGTTTTTTCTAATTTAAAAGACAGCAGTTATCGAGTTTTTGTGAGAGACACTAATAAATGTATCACTTCCAAAAATATCGTTGTCGCTCGTCTTGCACCGCCTAAATTTGATTCCGTTACCGTCAAACCAAGCACTTGTGCAAAGGACAATGGCAGCATTTCAGTCGTTGCGCAAAACGTAACGTTTAGTTTAGACAGCCTTCTATTTAATACAACCAGACAATTTCCCAATCTAAAAAGCGGAAACTACACCTTATACATACGTGACTCCGGCAACTGCGTTATTTCTCAAAAAACAGCCGTTCAAAAGGTTTTGCCGCCTACCATCAATGACGTTCAAGTCCAGCCCGAAAGTTGTCAAAAAAATGATGGTCAAATCGTTGTCAAAGCCAATAGTCTAGCAAGCACGTTGTGGTACAGTCTTGATTCTGCATTCGCTCGACGCGATTCATTTCTCAATTTGCGAAGCGGTATTTTTATCGTTTCTGTCAGAGATTCCTTCAATTGTATAGTAAAACAAAATGTTACCGTCCAAAACCAACCTGTTCCATTGATTGAAGAGGTTAAAACGACCCCCTCAGTATGTGGCGCTGCGACGGGTATCATTTTGATAAAAGCGAAGGCTAGTAGTGCGATGTCTTATAGTATTGACAGCACAAATTTTCAAGCAGATTATCTTTTCCGAAACGTCAAAACAGGTAAATACAATGTCGTTGTTAAAGACAAAAAAAATTGCCAAACGATGTTTCAAACAGAAGTGACTCGTGACTGTGGCTTATTCATTCCAACTGCTTTTTCACCTAATGATGACGGCAATAACGACTATTTTTGTTTCTTTGGAGATGCGTCAAAAGTAGATAAAGTATTGGATTTCAAGGTCTTCAATCGTTGGGGTATTCTTATTTTTAACGACAATACCATACAAATCAATAATGAAACGACAGGTTGGGACGGCAAGTTTAAAGGTAAAGATGTTGACAGCGGCATTTATATTTATTATTTAAAAGTACAATTAAAGGACGGAACGGCGATAGAAGAGAAAGGTGGCGTAACTTTGCTGCGTTAATGAATTCGGAATCGTCGTTTAGGATATGAAAAATATAGATTTTATTATTGTCGGTCAAGGTTTAGCAGGTTCTGTTTTAGCCTACAATTTGCTTAAAAAAGGGCAAAAAGTCGTTATAATTGACAATTATACTGAGGGAGGTAGAAAATCATCATCACAGATTGCAGCGGGAGTTATCAATCCCATTACAGGTATCAGATTCGTCAAATCATGGCGTATTGATGAATTTTTACCCGTTGCACGAACCTTATACCTTGAAATAGAAAAGGTTTTAGGCATAAAAATTTGGCATGAACGCTTGATTTTTAGGACTCTACGCAATATTGAAGATGAAAATAATTGGTTGCTCCGAAGCACTTTTCCGGATTATCAACCTTATTTTGGCAATACTCCCCCCTCAGTATCGGATAGAAATAAAGACAATTACAAGCCTTTTTATGCCCTTTCCCAAGTGAAAAATGCAGCGCAGGTCAATTTACCCGCACTTGTTCAAGCATTTCGAAATCATTTTGAAAAAGAACAAATATTATTGACTGATAATTTTGATGCCAATGAATTGTCATTTTCCGAAAATGACATAACTTATAAAGACCTCAAAGCCTTAAAAATCATTTTTTGCGAAGGTATATATGCTATAAATAACCCCTATTTCAATTACCTGCCTTTCAATCCCGACAAAGGCGAATTGCTTTTAGTTCGTATTCCTAATTTGAATTTGAACCATATTTTTAAAAGTAAAATGGCTATTGTTCCACTTCATGATACTGAGGGAGGGCAAAAAGATTTGTATTGGGTTGGTGCAACCAATACATGGAATTTTGAAAATGATTTACCGAATGATGCTAATAAAGAATTGATAGTCAGCGAGTTGAACAAAACACTAAATATGCCTTTTGAGATTATTGAACATTGTGCTGCCGTCAGACCAACTGTAAAAGACCGCAGACCATTTTTAGGTATGCACCCAAAATTTCCACAATTAGGCATATTCAATGGCTTTGGAACAAAGGGCGCATCGCTTATACCATTTTGGGCAGAACATTTCAGTTCATTCCTACTCGAAGATAAAATGCTCGATAAAGATGTTGATATTCAACGATTTAGGAATCTGCCTTAAATAACGTGAATTCAGAGATTTAACATTTGATCAAGTAGAGGTCATACGTTTACAAATCTCCGAACTCACGTTAAATTGATCATTTACTTGTTTTTTGTAACCAATAAGTCTCTTCTGATGAGCTCCGTTTGGCTCAAAATTAAGAACTCATCAGGAACAAAAACGAGCATTTTGACCGTTTCGCGGCACATTTGTCCTAAATTTTTAATTTGTGGACGAACAGACAATTTAGAATGAAAGATAAGACCTTCTCCTCTCTGCTCAAAATCGAAATTGTAGCGACCATCTTTAATGAGAATGCCTAGTAAATCCATATTGCCGCCATCTAATCTTGCAGTGGTTTCAATCATAAGTTGGACTCCATTCCACGAACGAAGTTCATAAGAGTCGTTCGCTTGAATTGTGATACGATCTTTACTATCACCAATATTGTAGGTTTGGAAAAAGGTTTTTTCAACTTGAGCTCGAGCAAAAGTGAAGTTAAGTAACAATGTTGCTGTTAAGAGTAGTTTGTGAACCATGTACAAGTAGTGTTTGTTAATTAAAAAAGTTTGTTGTTTGCTAATTCTTATTGTGTATTTACGTGCAATTTATATCTTAAAAATGGTAGGTTAAACATTTAACAATTTACTTACATGTTTTGAGCATAAAAATTCCCTTAGTATGTCCTCAGATGGATAAAATACTAAGGGAGTCGGTTTATGAAAATCAGAAATTAAGGGTTCATTTTGGCAACTATTTTATTTGAATTACCATTCTTTAACACCGTAATTCCTTTTGGCACGTAAATAACGTAATTTATTTGTTCTTGTACAAAACTTCCGTTAATTTTTATTACATGTTGCAATAAAGGTGCAAAAATGACAAAGGCATCATCTTTAATTTCAGATTTGAGTGTGTAGCGACCCGTTCCAGCAAAGGCTTTAAGTGTTGCATCGTTCGTCGTCTCTAAAGTAACAGTCATTTGAATGCGCAGTAATTCTGAATCCCAAGGAATGATTTGCATATTCTCGCCTAAATTGAGCATAAGTGCTTGTTTGCTTTGCAAATTAAACGATTTAACAAAAGTCCGTTCGGCTTGACCATAGGTAAAAGTCGAGAGCAGTAGTAGAGAGAAAAGCGCGGAGATAGTAAATTTTATTTTCATAATCACCTTCTATTTTTATAAAAGTGAAAGAATTATTTTGTTAGTAGCTAGAGTTTGTTCGTTTGAAATTTCCTATAAAATTAAAGCATTTTAAGCGAAAAAACAAATTTGTTTTGGGGAAAAGGAGGAATAACGAATATTGTTTTAAAGTGCTGTAATTTCTACCCCCTCAGTAAAATCTCGAACTAAAGCTTCTTCAAGGCTAATTTTCAAAATAGCCGCTTTGAGTTCTAATAAGGTTTGTTCTATTGCACTCTGCCGAATACTGAATGTGATACAACCGTCTAAGTCAAATTTTTGAGATAAAATATTGATAGACAATCGTTTAAGGGCGTTCATCACATCGGGCATTTTGTCATATCCAAAGCGAATATCAAATACATCTTCTACAATGCGTTCTACAATCGTTGATTGTAGAAATGCTTCTGCCGTACTTTCACGATAAGCAGCGATTAAACCTGACGTACCTAACAAAGTGCCACCGAAATAACGAACGACCACAACGCCCACATTTGTCAAATCAAAAGAATCAATTTGACCTAAAATTGGGCGACCTGCCGTACCACTCGGCTCGCCATCATCGTTGGCGCGATAGCGATTTCCGTCTAAACCCAACCGCCATGCAAAGCAATGATGCCGCCCTTTTGGGTGTTCTTTCTTAATTTTTTCTAGAAAAACAGCAAAATCTGCTTCTGTACTGAGGGGTGTCGTGTAGGCAATAAACTTTGAGCCTCGGTCTTTGACTTCACCAATTGTCGGCTCGGCGATGGTATGGAAAGTATCTTTTTGCACAATTTTACCTTGATTTTACTGAGGGTAGGTGTTTTGATGCAAAATTACATTTTTAAAACCTTAGACCCCTCAGTATTCTAACCATTTTTATAACTTTGCGGCGACAATGGAACCTGTACGTTTCAAAAAACTTACGGGTTTTATTTTTTTAACAATTGATTATCCAATCCTTTCCAATGACTGCGACAGAAGTAAACGTAACCGTTGAAATTGCTAAAAATTTGGGCTTATTGCCCGAAGAATTTGACAAAATCTGTGAAATCATGGGCAGAACGCCCAATTTTACGGAACTCTCCATTTTCTCCGTCATGTGGTCGGAGCATTGTAGCTACAAAAACTCTATTACGTATCTCAAAAAATTGCCGCGCGATGGTAAGCGTTTGCTCGTCGGTGCGGGTGAAGAAAATGCAGGTTTGGTGGACATTGGCGATGGTTTGGCGTGTTGTTTTAAAATAGAAAGCCACAATCACCCATCAGCGATTGAGCCTTTTCAAGGGGCTGCTACGGGTGTTGGCGGTATTCAACGTGATATTTTTACGATGGGTGCGCGTCCGATTGCTTCGCTCAATTCGCTGCGTTTTGGCGATTTGTCAAGTAGGCATATGCGCCGCTTAGTGAAAGGTGTTGTTGAAGGCATTGGTCACTATGGCAACTGTTTTGGCGTGCCAACGGTCGGTGGCGAGGTGTATTTTAATGATTGCTACAACCATGATATTTTAGTAAATGCCATGTCTGCGGGCATCGTGAAAGTGGACGAAACGATTTCTGCAACGGCAGAAGGTGTCGGAAATCCTGTTTTTATCGTCGGTTCTTCAACCGGAAAAGACGGTATTCACGGCGCAACGTTTGCCAGTGCTGACCTCGACGAAAACAGCGCGGATGACCTCCCCTCAGTGCAAGTAGGCGACCCTTTTCAAGAAAAATTGTTGTTAGAAGCGACTTTAGAAGTTATTGCAACGGGTGCCGTTGTCGGAATGCAAGACATGGGCGCGGCGGGTATTATTTGTTCGACTTCTGAAATGTCGGCAAAAGGCGGTGTGGGTATGATTATCAACCTCAACGAAGTGCCTAAACGCCAACAGAATATGAAGGATTGGGAAATCCTTTTGTCTGAAAGTCAAGAGCGTATGCTGATAGTTGTTAAAAAAGGTGAGGAACAAAAGGTGCTCGATGTGTTCGATAAATGGGACTTACAATGTGCCGAAATTGGCGTGGTGACAGATACTGGACGTTTGGAATTTTTCTATTATGGTGAAAAAGTGGCAGATGTACCAGCAGAACCATTGGTTTTGGGCGGTGGCGCGCCAGTTTATCAGCGTGAATTTACTACCCCTCAGTATTTCAAAGAGATTGAAAAATACAATATTGAGCAAATTTTAGAACCATCAGATTTGCTCGAAACCGCTAAAAATCTTTGGAATTCCCCAAATATTGCTTCAAAACGTTGGATTTATGAACAGTACGATTCAATGGTGAGAATTGGTACCATGACAACGAATGAACCTGCTGATGCAGCTATCGTTCGCATCAATGGCACGCGAAAGGCTTTGGCTTTGACAACTGATTGCAACTCTGCTTATGTTTATGCTGACCCATATAAAGGCGGTTTGATTGCCGTGGCAGAAGCGGCGCGTAACATCGTTTGTAGCGGTGGTGAGCCTGTGGCAATTACGAATTGCTTGAATTTTGGCAATCCATATATGCCTGAGGTTTATTATCAATTTGTGTATGCTTTGCAAGGCATGGGTGATGCGTGCCGTCGTTTCGATACGCCTGTAACGGGTGGTAATGTATCGTTTTACAATCAAATGCAGCAAGACGGCAAAACAGTACCTGTTTATCCAACACCAACAATTGGCATGTTGGGCTTATTAGATGATTATGATAATCGTATGTCATTGGATTTCAAGGCAGAAGGTGATATTATTTATATGATTGGTACAAGCCGCAACGATATTTCAAGTTCTGAATATTTGATGCGTTTGCATAATGTTAAACATTCTCCTGCGCCTTATTTTGATTTAGAAGAAGAAGTAAATATTCAAAATGCGATTCAAAATCTCATCAAAAACAAGATGATTCAGTCGGCGCATGA
>JAYTUR010000357.1:0-2006 GCA_043744475.1 Saprospiraceae bacterium
CCTGTTGAGAGCATATAGTTTTCAAAGTCAGGTGTTTTGGTATAGTTAACGATGCGATAATCAGGCACTTTGCGGCGGATGCTCGAATAACTGACAGAACCGTTGACTACTAAAGCGTTGTTACCGATGATCTGTTTAACAGACAAGATACTGTTGAAAAGACGGTTGTAGTTGATGAGATTCGATTGATTTTTAACGGTTAAATTATCTGCAAAACTACCCGTTCCAGTTCTCAAAATTGTGTTATTGTCCGTATTCATATTCAACAAGTTACGGAAATTAACCTGCGTTTTTGTTGCGACATAGTTCAGATTGAAAATGCCACCACTGCTCGTATTTTGAGCAAAAAGACGGTCTTTAAAGTTTGACACTTGACCCGAACCATCGTAAGTGTTGATTTCACCATCAGATACTTTGCGCGTGTTCGCATAGTTGAGGGCGACGATTAAACCCAATTTTCGGTTATCACCTAATTTAATAGGTAAACCCAACGAGTAGGCAAAACGGGTGTTGGGTGCAGCTGTTTGTGTCGTAGATGACCAATCGTTGTTGAAGTCTTGAGAAATGCCCGCGAACCGCGCTTTTTCAGCAGCCGAAGGAAAAGTTGAGGCAGAACGCAAGCCCCCCTCAGTAAAATTAGGTAAAGCACGTTGATTGCCAAAGATATTGAAATTCTCACCTGAATAGGTTTTGAACTGCGTAAAGTCTTTGAAAGTCGTTAGAGAATGTGTTTGTGCACCGATGCTCAAGCTTTGCGAAAAACGCTCAGGCACTGCTTTCGTATTGATTTTGATAACACCACCGCCAAAATCGCCCACTAAGTCAGGCGAACCCGCTTTGATAATTGTTACATTGTCCAACAAATTAGCAGGAACAACGTCGAAAGCAAACGCTTTACGGTCGGCTTCTGTTGAAGGCAACAACGCACCATCGAGATAACCAGCGTTGTAACGGTCGTTCATACCGCGAATAATCGCAAATTTTCCTTCTTGAATCGAAGCACCTGTCACACGCTTCAAAACGTCCGAAGTTGTGCGGTCTGGCGTTTTGCGAATCAATTCGGCTGAAATGGCATCTGAAACGCCAACCGCTTTTTTTCGCTCAATAAATTGTGCAACGTTTGATGAACGTTCAACTTTTGCTGTGATTATAACTTCTTGTAAGAGTGCTTTTTCTTCCGAAATAGCATAATTGAGATAGGTTGTTTCATTAGGTTTGACTTCAACATTAACTTTAGCCGTTTCATAACCGATGAAGCTAATCGCCAATGTATAGTTACCGGGTTCTACAGGAATGGTGTAATTGCCTTCAATATCGGTCAATGCGCCTTTTGTTGTTTTGTCAATCAAAACAGCTGTGCCAGGCAAGGACTCGCCATTAGCTTTATCAATGATTTTTCCAGAAATCTGTGTTTGTGCTAAAAGAGAAGAACTAAAAAACGAACAAATAAGAAGGATAGGAATAAAGTATTTTTTCATTGCGTAAAAATTAGTTATAAAATTTAGCGCAAAGTTCTATTCTCAATGTAAACTCAAAATGAATCCAATGTTAAGTTTATGTAAAGTCTTTTTAGGAAACAATAAAATTGGAAAATACTGCGGGGTCTAATTTAATGATTTAATGAAATCTGTATTTCTGTAAAACATCATTCACAGAAATACAGAAATTTTTTCCACAAAAATATTTTTTATACAATCTGATTACGTTTTTTATCGCATAGTCAGATAGGAGGCTTCACACAGGGAACATAAGTAAAGGGTTGAAAACTATGTTCCCTATGTGAAGCCTCCTATCTGGCTATGTGATAAAAAAATTATAACTATTTGGTAAAAAAATACATTAAGTAGCGGTTGCTATGGCAGCAAATCTTTCTCAAATAGACTGATAGCAAAATCCTTGATACTCATGCCCCGCTCTGCAGCCCGAATTTTGATACGCCGATGCAATTCAAGCGGAATATCTAAGGTCAAACGCTGTATGCCGCCGTCTTGAATTTCTTTGACAAC
>JAYTUR010000358.1:0-2005 GCA_043744475.1 Saprospiraceae bacterium
CGTTCGAGGCATCAATTTAGGCTCAACAAAGCCATCAGAAGTCATCGAACATTCATATAAATCGAAACCACCCCAGCCTTCGGGGTCATTGGAAGCAAAAATAAGCCTCTTTCCATCGGCTGATACTGAGGGGGTCGAATATCGGATGCGTTCTTTGCAAAAAGGCAGCACTTCAGGCGTTGTCCAAGTACCACTTATTTTTTTTGAATAAAATATTTTTGAATAAAAGACCGTCGTGTCGTTGCCGGACTTCGTAAAATACATTTCATCGCCTTTTGCCGTAAACGTTGCCGTTGCTTCATTGTCCTTTGTGTTGAGTTGTTTGTCAAAACCTTTGGCAGTGGTATTATCAACGATAAAAAGGTCGCTGAATTTATTGCCAGTCCACGCATAAATCGCATCTCCCGTTGCTGAAGTTCTATCGCTTGTGAAAACAACTTGCCCATCGTTCAATACTGAGGGGGCGTAATCAGCAGAAGCGGTATTAAAAGGCGCAGGTTCGACGGTAAAACCAGAATATTTCTGGTCTTCCAACCATCCTGCGGCAACATTGCACGCCGTTATCTCACGACGATATTCATAAGGTGCGCCAATTTCTAAACCTAAGGTCTTGAAAGCTTCGGCGGCTTCTTTATAATTTTCAGAACGCTTCAAACAGTAGGTGTATTCACGCAAGGCATCGAGATTCGAGCCATTGTCATAGGCAGTTTTATACCACGTTTGCGCTTTTGTATCGTTGTGCAACTCTCGATAGGAATCGGCAATCATAAAAGCTATTTTACCTTTTTCTACTTTGGTTTTGGCATTATTATATTCCTTTTGTCCCAAAGTTGCGGCATTGGCGTATTGTTTTAAGTCGAAAGCAGTTTTGCTGTCTTTGACTTTTATGGTGTAATTGCAAGCAACAAAAGCCATGCAAAACATTGATAATAAAATAATTATGTAAGAAGATGGACGCATAGTCTGTATATTTTTATAGAACGATTAAGTGTTTTCTAATTCTGTGAAAATAACGCAAATTCAAGTCTTTTTGTTATCAAAAAAACGAAGGCTCAATATAGAAAAACCTTTGCGCCCTTTTGTATTTGAACGAACTTATAAATTTTTACTAAAAATAGATACCTTTGCGCCGCTTTTTAAATGATATTAAAGAACCACTCAATAATTATTCAATATGGCTTTGAAATGTGGCATCGTTGGCTTGCCGAATGTTGGAAAATCAACCCTTTTTAATGCGCTCACCTCTGCGAAAGCATTGGCAGCGAACTATCCTTTTGCGACAAAAGACCCAAATGTGGGCATCATCACGGTGCCAGATGCGCGTCTCGATAAATTGGCTGAAATCGTTAATCCACAAAAGATATTACCGACAACGGTTGAAATCGTTGACATCGCAGGTTTAATAAAAGGCGCATCGAAAGGTGAAGGTTTGGGCAATCAGTTTTTGGCAACCATTCGTGAAGTCAACGCGATTGTCTATGTTGTCCGCTGTTTTGAAGACGATAACATCGTTCATGTGGAAGGTTCGGTTGACCCGGTGCGTGATAAGACGATTATTGACAATGAATTGATACTAAAGGATTTAGAAACGGCAGAAAAACGTCTCGACCGTTATAAAAAAAGTACAAAGGGTGGCGATAAATCGGCTTTGGGTGCGATTGATGTGTGCCAAAGAGTGTATGACCACATGTATGCCGGACAACCCGCGCGCAGTTTTAAAGCAGATGATGCCGATACAAAAGCAATTATTGACGAAATGTTCTTGTTGACAGCCAAACCGATTGTTTATATCTGTAATGTGGACGAAGCGGCGGTATTGACGGGCAATGCCTTGACCGAAACCTTCAAAAACGCCGTTGCTACTGAGGGGGCAGAAATCCTTTTGATTTCAGCACAAATTGAAGCAGAAATTGCGGAACTTGAATCAAAAGAAGAGCGTCTCGAATACATCGAAGCGATGGGTTTGGACGAGGCGGGTGTCAATAAAGTGATTCATGCATGTTAC
>JAYTUR010000359.1:0-7678 GCA_043744475.1 Saprospiraceae bacterium
TTCTTTGCTGCCACTGATGCCCGCAAATTTTTCTACGTATGAATACCAAGGCGCAATTTCCGCGTAACGCACGGGCCAATCAATTGCGATGCCGTCGCGTTTGTTTGCTTCGTAATCGTAATCGCTCCAACGATAGGTTTGCCTGCCCCAGAGTAATGATTTTCCGCCCGTTTGGTAACCGCGAATCCAGTCAAAAGGTTTGTCTTGAATGTACGGATGCTCAGCATCTTTGACCACAAAGTGCGCCGCGTCCTCTCTGAATATGTAACATCTGCTGGCAATCGGGTTTGCCTCTCGCACTGCCAACGGCATTTGTCCCCGATGTTCAAATTCCCACGGTTCTTTCAGCGTTGTTGGATAATCAACGATGTGTTTGACTTCTGGACCACGTTCCAAGACCAAAGTACGCAGTCTTTTGTCCGTAAATTCCTTCGCTGCCCAACCGCCGCTCATGCCTGAGCCGATGACGATGGCATCAAACCGCCTTCTTTTTATACTATCAATATTTAAGTTAGCCATTATTTTAAAACTATTTATTTTTTAATAGGTACACATCCGTAAAAATGCGCGGGTGCCATTTCATAGTCCGTAAAGCGGGTCATATAATATTCCGAACTGGTATAACCTTGAACCGTCAAACCTCTTAAAGTACGGTAAAAACCCACTGTATTTTTATCCTCTGATTGTGCTAAAGTTTGCAAAATGCTGAGCCGTTGCGCAGTATCACAATCAGCAAAAGGCTTTTCAAACGTTTTCATACTGAGGGGGTCGATGTCGCCCAATTTTTTCTCAAAATTGTCTTGTGCTTTTTTCTCAAAACAGTCCGTTAACATGGTTTGAATAAATTTATGCACGTTGAGACCCTTTGCACCCAGTGTTTCGGTAGTCGGAATAATGGTTTCCACAAGTTCTGCCAATAGAGCCTCATTACCAATAGATAAAAACGTTTTACTGATGGTTGAACTGTTCCAACCCGTAGCCCAAGCGGGCAAACTCACCAAACTGCCCAAAGAGAGGGCTAAACCTTTCATTGCTGTCCTTCTTTCCATATTTTATTGTTTTTAATTAAAAGACGATTATTGACCAATGATTACTTATTAGATAATGACATATTTTTCACCCCCCCTCAGTATTTCAGAGTTTGATGGCGCAAAACGTGCTCATATTTTAGCTTTAAAAATTAAGATTCAATCTTTGATTCTTTATTAAAGACACTTTTTTTGTTTTATCGCCATAAACAATATCTGTTTTGCCACCATTGGGCGCGAAAACTGAAGCCGATGTCAGTTTCCCATTTGCCCAAACCATATCTACAACAAAACCACCGCGTGCGCACAAACCTTTAACCGAACCATTGACCCATGCATCGGGCAAAGCCGGCAACAGCTCAATTTTGCCCATTTGGGACTGCACCAACATCTCCGCTACTGCCGCTGTGCCGCCAAAATTACCATCAATTTGGAAGGGTGGATGCGCATCAAACAAGTTTGGATACGTGCCACCGCCACCACTGTAATTCGTTTTACCATCAGTTGGCACATAACGCAACAACTCTCTGTACATTTTGTAGGTGTGATTGCCATCACGCAAACGTGCCCATAAATTGGTACGCCAACCTTTTGACCAACCCGTCGTTTCGTCGCCTTTAATCTCCAAAGTACGTTTACAAGCAGCGGCTAATTGAGGTGTTTGTGCTACCGAAATGTGATGCCCAGGATACAAACCGTAGAGATGCGATTGATGTCGATGTTGCGGCTCTTTGTCTTCCCAATCGTAGTACCACTCTTGTAGATTGCCTTTTTTACCGACTTGATACGGGTACAATTTTATCAGTTTTTCAGCTAAAATCTTTCTAAACGCCTCGTCTTTACCAATAATTTTAGATGCTTCAATGGTTTGTAAAAACAACTCTCGAATCATGGCTAAATCAGCTGTTGTGCCATAAGCTGTTGCACCGACATAGCCCGTTGGGGTGATGAAAACGTTTTCAGGAGAAGTCCCAGGAGAAGTCACCAAATGTCCTCTGCCGTCATCAACCAACATATCCAAACAAAATGCTGCTGCACCGCGCATGAGGTTGTAGGCTTTTGTGGTCAAAAACGCCTTATCTTGTGTGAAGGTGTAATGCTCCCACAAATGCGTTGCTAACCAAGCCCCGCCCATGTTCCAGTTTGCCCACGAAGTACTGCCCTCGCCAAAATTACCGACAGGATTAGACATCGCCCAAATATCAGAGTTGTGGGCGACGCACCAACCTTTGGCATTGTAGAAGTTTTTTGCCGTTACTGCCCCCGTTTTCGATAGATTTTCAATGAAACCTAACATCGGTTGGTGCATTTCGGATAAATTACAGGCTTCTGCAAGCCAATAATTCATTTCTGCATTGATATTGGTCGTATAATTACTGCTCCAAGGCGGTCTTAATATTGGATTCCAAATGCCTTGTAAATTGGCGGGTACTTTTGGCGTGCGTGAACTACTGATTAATAAATAACGTCCAAAATTAAAATATAAGGCTTCAAGACTTGGGTCGTTAGCACCGTCTTTATACGCGATTAACCGTTCATTTGTAGGTAGTTTAGATGTTGGATTGCCGTTTATTTTTAATTCAACACGGTTGAAAAAAGCTTGATAATCTTTAAGATGCGCTGTTTTTAAACCTTCAAAAGAGATAGTTTGTACTTTGATTAACTGCGCTGCCGCCAATGCTGCATCATTGACCCCCTCAGTATTTGGGTCTTTATCGTAGCCATTGAAGCTGGTAGCAATTGACACTAAGATGAATGCCTCCGTTCCATTTTTTACGCCAATCGTCGAGTCGGTTGTCACCAAAGCACCATCGTTTTTAACGATTTTTGATACACTTGTAAAACGTGTGCCTTTGTTGTCATCGAAAATCACAGCATTGGATTTTGTTTGGCGATAACTCGGTTCAGCATGTATCGGTGCTCTACCCGAAGATGTTAATACTTGATTTTTAACGATATTTTTATAGGTCAAAAGGCTGTTAAACCGCACATTAAACGTCAAAGCGCCTTTTTGACTCGCTTTCAAACGAATGACCATGACTTTATGTGGATAGGAGATAAAATACTCTCGGGTGTAAGTGACACCACCTATATTATATTGTGTGGTCGCTATGGCTTCATTCAGATTTAAGGTTCTTTTGTAGTCTTTTGCTTGACCTTGGTGCGTCATGTCTAAATACAAAGTACCCAAAGGGGCATACGATTCTGAAAATTTGCCTTGCAATTTCTTATTCAAACTATCCGCTAAACGATAGTTTTCCTCTTTTAAGGCTTGTCTTACTGAGGGGAGGTACTTGTACGCTTCGGGATTGATTTTCGAAGCATCCATCGGTCCACCTGACCACAAAGTGGCATCGTTTAGAAAAATCTTATCCGATTGTATGCCACCATGCACAGATGCGCCCATCTTGCCATTGCCCAAAACAAGGCTTTCTTCAAAATATTCAGCTGGTTTGTTGTACATCAAGACTTTATCCGATTGCGCTTGGCTGCTGACTGCAAAAAGTAGGAAAAAGAATAGTTGAAAAAGTATTTGTTTCATTATTAAATTCACGTTTTGTTATTGCTTTGTTGACACGATATAAAAATACCAGTTAAGGCAATTTACCACACTTTTTAATTAAAACACATAGCCATAGTGAACACATAGCTTTTTGATTTTCAAGTATTTATAAAGCTATGTGCACTATAAGGCTATGTGTTTTAATTAAAAAATTATATGATAAAAAAAGGCGACTAATCCATGAAAAGCCGCCTTTACCCAATAGAATGTATGAAAAAATGCTCTCTTTAAAGATTGTTCTTTTTCATTTCCGAAACGGCAAAGTCCGCCGCCCGCGCTGTTAACGCCATATAAGTAATTGACGGATTGACACACGACGACGAAGCCATCGCCGCCCCGTCAGTCACAAAGACATTTTTACACGCGTGAACTTGATTGAAGGCATTTAAGACCGATGTTTTAGGGTCTCGACCCATCCGCGCCGTGCCCATGTCGTGAATACCCAAACCCAAATGCGTATCTTGACGATTGTTGCCCGATATGTTTTTAAAACCTGCTGCATCGAGCATTTCCATAGCAGAAGTCATCATGTCTTTGCGCATCGCAATTTCATTTTCACCAAAAGCCGCGTCAAAAACAATCATGGGAATGCCCCATTTGTCTTTCTTATCGGCATCGAGATACATACGGTTGTTTGGATTGGGTAAGACTTCACCAAAACCGCCAAAGCCGATTGTCCAATTGCCCGGTTTTGTCAAATCTTCCTTGAAAGTTGCACCAAAACCGTCTTGATTAACGCCTCTATTCCAACCCGCACGACTTGCACCGCCTTGATAACCATAGCCACGCAAAAACGATGTTTGCTTGTCGCTGCCCCAGTTGCGGAAACGCGGGATATACAACGCGTTCGGGCGTTGCCCAAAGATGTAATCGTCTTCAAAACCTTCTATCGAAGCACTTGCACCCACGCCTAAATGATGATCCATGATGTTGCGCCCCACTTGGTCGCTGTCATTACCCAAACCCGTTGGGAAACGATGTGACTTAGAATTGAGCATCAAACCCGCCGTATTCATGGAACCTGCGTTGAGGAATATAATTTTGGCGTAATATTCTTGTACCTGCATCGTCTTTTGATTGATGACGCGTACGCCTGTGGCTTTTTGCTTCTTTTCGTCATAAATAATCTCTGAAACGATGGAATCATGCAAGGTTGTCAAGCGTTTCGTCCTATTCGCTGCGGGAATCGCACCCGACAATGAACTGTAATACGCCCCATATGGACAACCGCGTGCACACTTGTTGCGGTATTGACACGAGGCACGACCTAAGTTCAAATGCTCCTGTTGTGGTTGCGTCAAGTTGGCAACTCGCCCAATTGTTATGGGGCGATTCATTTTTTCCATCAACTTCTTTTTGAAATACAGTTCGGGTGCAGACATAGGCATAGCAGGCAGGAAATGACCATCGGGCAAAACGTCTAAACCTTCTTTTTGCCCACTGATGCCGACAAACTTCTCGACGTGCGTGTACCATTTTTCTAAGTCTTCATATCGAATGGGCCAATCAACGCCAATGCCTTCTTTTGCATTGGCTTCAAAGTCTTGCTTGTTCCAACGGTAAGATTGTCTGCCCCAATGCATGGATTTGCCGCCCGTATGATAGGCACGAATCCAGTCAAAAGGCTGCTTTTCAAGATAAGGATTGTTTTTATCATTGGTGAAAAAGCCGTCCGTTTCTTCATTGGCTAAACCACTGAAACGCTTATTTGCCCATAGTTCTTCCGCAGAATGTGCTGTAACTCTTCCCCGATGTTGAAAATCCCACGGTTCTTTCATGGCAGTATCGTAGCCTTCCACGTGTTTGACTTCGCGCCCACGTTCAATCATCACGACTTTCAAACCGCGTTCGGTCAATTCTTTGGCAGCAAAACCACCTGTCATACCAGAACCGACGACGATGGCATCGTAGGTGTTATTTTTCTGACTTTCTATATTTAGATTCATTTCTTGTTGTTTAATGTTTTTATGTTTAGGAAACTTTTAAAGTTTCCTAAACATGGTAACTACATGTTGAATACTGCGGGATTCTTTCATCAATAAGCATACGCCTTTTGATTCGGTTTCAATTTAATCATTTCCAATTTTGACGGAATTTGCACATACTCAAACGAGGCTTTTGTGCCGACTTCCGACGTAAAATAGCCCAAAAGCGTCAACTCCTTCATCAAGCGCCAGAACGGTAAGCCTTCGGCTTGTGCCTTCATGACTTCTTTGTCCTCATTATCGCCCATTTTGGTTTGTTTAACCTCACGAGCTTTCATCATGTTTTTAGTTTCCGCCTCAACCTTTGTGAGCATTGCCGTACGCTTTGCAGCGTCCATCTCTATGAACTTCGATTGTTCCAAAGCCATTACGCCTTTCATAAAACTGGCGTGTTCGGGCGCAAAATAACAGTCTTTGAGCATCATTTCGATGAAAGCAGGAACGCCCGCATCTTTTGCACCTGCCGTATCGGTTTTTGGAATAATCATTTCAGCCACTTCGGCGACGATTTGTTTTTGCAACTCTGTTAAACTGAAAAGCACCCCCTCAGTATTTTGTGCAAATGACTGCTCCCAACGACCCATTGCCATCAGTGTCGGGGCTGATAATGTGCCACCTAAGAGAATGGCGACTTTCTTAATTGCATCTCTTCTTTTCATTTTCTTATTGTTTTTTAATTGACCTTTTATTAAAATCAAATGACCGTATTTTTTAGCTTTTATTTATACAATTTCGCTTAAATACCGTCTTTCTCTTTGAAAAACGAATAGGGTGCAGCGCAAAGGCATCATTCAAATCTGTTATCAAGGAAAAAAAGCCTTTACTAAAACATACAAAACCGATGGACACAACAAACAACCCAAGCCTGTATAAAATGTAGCCGTCATCGCGCCATAAGGCACTAATTTGGGGTCAGTAGCCGCCAAACCTGCCGCAACACCACTTGTTGTGCCGCCTAAACCGCCAAAAATCATAGCCGATTGTGGATTGTTTAATCCAATAAATGGGGCAATAAACGGTGTACCGATTGTTACCAAAATTGACTTGACAACACCTGCGGCAATACTTATTGCAATCACATCTGACGTTGCCCCGACAGCCGTCCCTGTTACTGGACCTACAACGAAAGTACACGCACCCGCGCCAATGGTCGTGATACTCGCCGCATCGTGATAACCCATACCAATCGCAATACCTGCCCCCAAGGCAAAGGACAAGAAGATACCGACAAATAACGACACAACACCCGCCAAACCTGTCTTTTTGATGATGGCAAAACTCGCACCCATGGCGGTTGAGACGATGGTAAAGTCGCGGAACATCGCACCACCCATGAGTTCAAAGCCTGATAGTTGCGGAATGTCCGCAATGCCTTTCTTTCCACCTGTCAACACACCACCGAAATACGCCAAAACGAGACCAGCGAAAATAGCAATGGCAGAACCAGGTATTTTTTTATTAGTCAAAACCCTTGACAAACCTTCTGAAAAGTACACGATGATGCCGACCACTAAAAAAGCGACCACTAAACCGTTCTTTGACAATAATGTCGTTATATAATCCATGATTTATGAATCTTGTTTGGTGAGTTTGGAAATAAGTGGCATCATTGCCAAACAGAGTGTAACGGGAATAATGCCCGCCAATAAAGCGACCAGACCGCTTGATACCGCGACATGCACATTCTGAATCGCAGACATCGCCACGATGACGGGAATGTACATTTTACTCCAAAACAACACGCCTTCTTCCATTTCTTTGTGGAAAAGACCGCGCTTTGCCAACTCATTTTGAGCTAAAATAAGCAATATCATGGCAAAACCAACGCCACCGACATTGGCATCAATGTGCAACCATCTGCCTAAGGTTTCTCCTATGAGTTGTCCGATGATGTAGCAACCCGCTAATAATGCAACGCCTCTAATTATCATGTTATTCGTTATTCGTTAACGTGAGTTCGGAGATACAATCACGCACTGTTTCTCGCTTCGCTCGAAAGGCGTACGATTAAGAAATCTATTGGGTTGAGCTTATTTTTGATAGAAAAATTTCCAATTTTTCTATCAAAAATAAGCTCAACCCTTAAACAACCATTCAAAAGG
>JAYTUR010000360.1:0-7650 GCA_043744475.1 Saprospiraceae bacterium
CTTCTTCTGTCATTGACTCTATTCGTTTTTAGCAATTCTGGAAAAATGTCTGTTTCAAATAATTGCCAAACTTCTTGTTCTGTCAAGTCGCCGAGTATCAATTTCAAGTAAATTGCCTCCCCCTCAGTATATCCACGTATTGATTGCAACATCAGACGCACCTCTTGAGGTTCAAGACGGATAGTCGTAGGCGAATTGCTTGATTGTGCATTATAAATCAGTTCAATGCGGCTATTGCCATGCGCCACAATGCTGCCGCTGACACCGACGAGTTTGTGAACTTCCTTGATATTTTCAGTCGCATTTGTTTTTTTATGTAAAACCTTTACGACCTCGTTACCCTTTGTTTTTTCCAAAAACGTCTCAATTTCTGAAGGGTCATAGGGTTTATACAACTCACAAATAAACGCCCCATCAACATGCGGCGGTAACGAAAGCGATAATATTTGCCCTGTTTCGGTCAACGAAGTAGGGCTACAATCTGACGAATTGAAAATACGATAGACGCGTCTTTGTGCCTCTTTTTCGCTTAAACCTGCTTCGATAAGGGCTGATTTGAAGGTTGAAAGTGTATAAACGATTTCTTTTTCACCTTCAAAAAGATGGAAATAAGTCAATGCAAAACGCGCATTATTGTTTAGTGTTGAAGCGGGTTGGACGGTGTCGTTAGGACTCTTATGTGTTGTAATATGTTGATAATCAAAACTTTGATTCGTTAATGCGACTACATGTGTAGATACTGAGGGGGGGATAGTTTGAATGGACAATAAATCTGATTCGTTTTTCTGGCACCCTAAAAGAGATATGGATAGGATGGCTGCAAAGCAGCACAGTGTTGTAAATTTTCTCATTGTAAGTGTGTTTATTAAATGGTTAAAAGTTTTTGTGTATTAAAATTGAACATTGGTCAATCAGGAGGAAAGAAGAAAAGATGTTTTGGTAAATAGGTTTGATGCAAAAGGTTTGCCAATTTTAAGGGACTGAAATTCATATAAAAATTCAAAAAAATCAGTCAATCAAGCAGAATACTGAGGGGGGGTGTATAAATTTGCAACTCTTTATTAGCGTAATTCACGCTGTCACCAATTATGATTCAAACAAAATGCAAGAAATCCACAACCGTTACAAAAAAATAATGGTCGCTAATCGTGGTGAAATAGCCATTCGTATCCTGAGGGCAGGGCATGAATTGGGCTTGACCACTGTTGCGATGTTCACCTACGAAGACCGTTATTCGCTTCATCGTTACAAAGCCGATGAGTCCTATCAAATCGGTTCTGATGATGAGCCGTTGAAACCCTACCTTGACGTTGAAGAAATTATCCGCGTTGCGAAAGAAAATGACGTTGATGCCATTCACCCAGGTTATGGTTTTTTATCTGAAAACGTCAATTTTGCAACGCGTTGCTGCGAAGAAGGCATCGTTTTCATCGGACCAACGCCTGAAACGATGAACCGACTGGGCGATAAAGTCGCTGCCAAAATCGTTGCCAAAGAGGTTGGCGTACCGATGATTCCAGATTCACAAAAAGACTTACCTAATGAGGCGGTCGCGTTGGAAGAAGCCCAACGCGTTGGATTTCCCTTGATGGTCAAAGCTGTTGCCGGTGGCGGTGGTCGTGGTATGCGCGTTGTTCGGACAGAGGCAGATTTTATCAAGGCTTTTCGCGAAGCAAAAGGTGAAGCGAAAACTGCTTTCGGCAACGACACTATTTTCCTTGAAAAATTCATCGAAAACCCAAAACACATTGAGGTTCAAATATTAGGCGATAATTACGGCAATATCATTCATCTTTTTGAACGCGATTGTTCTGTTCAAAGACGTTTTCAAAAAGTTGTTGAAATTGCCCCAAGTTTGACGCTTTCGCAAAAAGCCAAAGACGAACTTTACGCTTATGCCAAGGCAATTTGTAGTCATGTCGGTTACTCATGTGCGGGAACGGTTGAGTTTTTAGTAGATAAAGATGAGAATATTTACTTCATCGAAGTCAATCCACGCATCCAAGTGGAACATACGGTTACTGAGGAAATCACAGGTGTGGACATTGTTCGTTCTCAAATTTTGATTTCGATGGGCTACTCGCTCAACCACAAGACTTTGCGGATTAATAAACAGGATGACATTGAGTGTTCAGGTTATGCGATTCAGTGTCGTATCACCACAGAGAACCCCGTAGAAAACTTCAAACCTGATTATGGTACTTTGATTGCCTACCGTTCGCCAGGTGGTTTTGGCATTCGCCTTGATGGCGGTTCGGCTTACACCGGCGCGCAAATTTCGCCATTTTTTGATTCGATGCTTGTAAAAGTAACGGCTTGGGGACGTACATTCGACGGTGCAGCCGAACGTTTGTTGCGTGCGCTGTCTGAATTTAGGATTCGAGGTGTTGAGACGAATATTGGTTTTATGGAAAACGTCTTGCGCGACAAAACTTTCCGCAAAGGGGAATGTACGGTCAACTTTATCGGTGACCACCCTGAACTGTTGAAAATGCCGCGTCGCCAAGACCGAGGTACAAAAATGCTCAAATACCTTGCAGAAGTTATCGTCAATGGCAACCCTGACGTGCCTTTTTCAGATAAAAAACGTAATGATTTGTTTAGAAAACCCCATGTACCCCCGTTTGACGAAACGAAACCTATGCCTAAAGGTACGCGTGACCGCTTAAAAGAGTTGGGCGCAGAAGGTTTTGCAAAATGGTTGACAGCTGAAAAACAAATTTATTATACTGATACGACTTTCCGAGATGCACATCAATCGTTGTTAGCAACACGTGTCAGGACGCATGATATGCAGCAATTGGCAGAAAGTTATGCACAAAACTTTGGTGATAAACTCTTTTCGATTGAAATGTGGGGCGGAGCAACTTTCGATGTCGCTTTGCGATTTTTGAAGGAATGTCCTTGGAAAAGGCTCGATATACTGAGGGATATTATGCCCAATGTTTTGTTCCAAATGCTGATACGCGGCTCCAATGGTGTGGGTTACAAGGCGTATCCCGACAATCTGATTGTGAAATTTATTGAAGATGCTGCGACTAAAGGCATTGATGTGTTCCGTATTTTCGATTCGTTTAACAATATAGATTCCATGTTGACATCTATAAAAACCGTTCGGGAGCGTACAGGTAGTATTGCTGAAGCCTGTATTTGTTACACGAGTGATTTTACAAATCCAAACCGTCCGAAATTCGATTTGAATTATTATGTTGAAATGGCTAAACAGTTGGAAGGCGAAGGCGCGCACATCTTAGGCATCAAGGACATGGCGGGTTTGTTGAAACCGTTTGCCGCTGAAAAATTGGTTTTGGAACTCAAAAAGCATATTTCTATTCCCATTCACTTGCACACACATGACACAGCTTCGATTCAATCTTCAACCTATTTGAAGGCGATTGAAGCAGGTGTGGACGTGATTGACGTGGCTATGGCTTCGATGTCAGGTTTGACTTCGCAACCGAATTTCAACTCGATTGTGGCAATGATGCAAGGACATGAGCGCGAAAACAAGATGGATTTGACGCTTTTGAACAAATTTTCAAACGTTTGGGAGGATATTCGCGAATATTATTACCCATTTGAGTCCGAACTGAAAGCAGGTACGGCAGAGGTTTATGACCATGAAATTCCAGGCGGTCAATACTCAAACCTGCGACCACAAGCGCGGTCGTTGGGTCTAGAATCTAAATTTGAAACCGTTAAACAAAATTATCACATCGTCAATGACATGTTTGGCGACATTGTGAAAGTCACACCTTCATCAAAAGTCGTCGGCGATATGGCTTTGTTTATGACCGCCAATGGCTTGACAAAAGACGATGTTTTACTGAGGGGGTCAAATTTGGCGTTTCCAGAATCCGTCAAAGAGATGATGCGCGGTGATTTGGGCTTAAATCCAGGTGGTTTTCCAGAAGACATTCAAAACGTGATTCTGAAAGGTGAAAAACCGAATGATAAGCAACCCAATGAATATTTGCCACCCATTGATTTCGAAACAGAAAAAACTTTTTTCAAAAATAAATTTGGCGAATATGTCTCTGACCTCGATTTTATCAGTTGGCAGTTATATCCAAAAGTTTTTGAAGATTATCAAAGCCATTTTGAGGAATTTGGCGCGGTTAGAAACATCCCGACCCCTGCTTTTTTCTACGGTTTGAAGCACAACGAAGAGATTTTGGTTGAAATTGACAAAGGAAAGTCCATTCTCATCAAGTTTCTCAATGTCAGTGAACCGACTGAAGCAGGTGAACGCACCGTGTTTTTCTTGTTAAATGGTCAAACGCGTTCGATTACGGTTAAGGATAAAAAAGTCGAAACGAAAATCACTGCCCACAAAAAAGTGGCAACGAAATTCGACATTGGCGCGCCGTTACAAGGGTCAGTCAGCCGTATCCTCGTAAAACAAGGCGATGTGATTACTGTCGGTACGCCGCTTTTCATCATTGAAGCTATGAAGATGGAGTCAACCATTACGTCGCCTATAGCTGGTAAAGTTGTGAAAATTCACTTGCCTGAAAAAACGTTGGTGGAGCAGGATGATTTGATCGTAGAGTTGGTGTAAGAAATTAAAGCCTTGCAAAATGAATTTTGCAAGGCTTTTTTACGTCTAATTCAATTCAATCTGTTCTGTAAAACTTCTGTTGCCTTCAAAGAAAAAGTTTAGATAATAAAGTCCTCGCGGTAGATTGCCTGTATCAAACGAAAGAATATTGTTATTTCGATGCGTATCTGCATTCAATGAGCCATTCGCGTTGTACATGCGCACAATGGCAGGGTGTGCAGCCCTGACCAAAGTGACTTTTTTAAGTGCCTCCATTGCTAAAATCTCGGAACTGATAATACTTGTTGCTGGATTGGGCGAAGCCATCCGATAGTAACCATTACTGATGTCTTGCACATAGAAAGTTCGTGCTTCTCCTGTGCCACATTGATTGGATGTCACGCCTTCAACTCTCATAAAAGGATAGGCATAAACCGACACTTGATTTTGCCCAGCATAATAAATATTTCCTGAGCCATTTAACAATGTCCAATTTGTGCTTGAACCTTCTGCATTATTGACATTTATGGTCAAAAAACCAGGATTGTTGATGTAATTTGGATAAGCAAGTGGCATCCAATCAACGGTGGCGGAGGTAATAGCAGGTGGACCGACATAGATGGTGCGTGTTACGCTTTGGGGCGATTGGCAAGCATTATCAACTGTAAATGTCACCGTGCCACTTGTACCAGATGTCGTTAATATTTCAGCGAAATTATCGGCAGAAAATGTATTTGACAATGCCCCTGTCGTTGACCAATTATAAGAAGTCGCGTTGGTCGTATTACCTATTAAATAAAAATATGAACCAATACATATTGAAGCAGTGGGTACGCCTGTTAGTGTGGGGGTACTAACTAAGGGTCGGGTAACATTAAAAGAATAATTTTGATAGCACGAGCCATCAGATCGGCGAGCAGAAACGGATACAATACCCCCACTACCTATACTGGTTGTACCATTTATAGAATTTGAAGTAGAAGATGATTGACCTACCCAACCCGCAGGAAATGTCCAGTCATATGTAACAGCGACACTTGGACTGGTTGTTGGTGTAGAGACACTAAAGGTTAATGACTGAGAACCACATGGCACATCTACTGCTCCCCCATTCGTAGGGCTTGCTGTTATTGCCCCACTTACATTCATTTGACTAATAGGTGCGATGTATTTTATAGTGACTGCTTTTTGGTCACTTGCATTACCATCAGCAACACCAGATTTAGTATAATTAACTGATACCTTAATCGTTCTTGCAGGCGAATTTGCTTGGTCATTCCAAGTACAGGTAAATAATGTAGTTCCTTGTCCTACTGGATTTGAATAAGCATTAAGAGTTGGTTCCCAAGTTATAGTTCGAGTCCAACCATTTCCAGAGATAAAATTACCATCATTAATAGTTGCAACGTAAGTAGAAGAACCAAGACAAGGGTCAACAGAAAAACAGTTATTTCCACCAGCATTACAACTAATACTCACTGATTGACCATATAAATTTATAAATTGTGCGACAAAAAAGAAGACTATAATTGCTTTTTTCATTGTTTTATATTTTAAATTTTAAAAATGATAATTAAGAAATAACCCCATTAAAGGCTTGAAACTTGTATGTATTCCATGTCCTCCTTTGGTGGTTCTTTTTGTGTAACTTACATCAATATAAGGGTGTTCAGCTGTGTCATATATGAACTCTGTATACTGCCCTATTAGAGATGTTTCAAAAGAACAAGACAAAAAATTGTTTATACTATATTTAAATCCTAATGATTGAATTAGACTGTAGGTCGTCTTTCTATAGTAGATATAAGAAACACTTTGATAGCCTAAAAATGGGGGTATCGTTCCCTTTGGACCTGATACAACCTGAACAGGAATACTAAAATCAAGAGCCTGTTTTATCCAATTCAAATCAGTTGCAGTATAAAGGGATATTTTTCCTTGCTTAAATTCATATTGATAACCAATTTTAATATCCCAGTTAACTTTCTTATCATCTAAATGGGCTAATTGTAAATACTGATCAGTACGTTGATTGTTATCAAAGAGATACTCATAAATTAGGAGTATATCATTGTTTTTTGACCAATTATTTGTACCTAAACCAAGTCTAAGTGCTTTTTTCGCTGTAAAATGCCATTTAGCCATCACATTATACGGCTCATCAGTCCTTAAAAGTGGTTTTAAATCGAGACTCACTTCCCATTTTAGATAAGGAGGTACAGTATTATTGCTATTCATCTCAACTTGAGCGAAAGCAGGTACGGTCAAAATCAAGATACATAGTGCTATGTAAATGCCTTTTACTGAGGGGGTGCTTGCACAGCACACACAGAGAAACTTTTTCATTGTCTGTTGTTATTTTAAAAAGTGAAAGAAATACAAACCCTGTTTGTCCTGGGTAGTCAGGACAAAGCGACGAAAAAGCATCCAATAAGAAAGGCTTTCGGAACGGGGAGGGCGTGGCAATTCGGGAAGAACTGCCCTATTTTCGTCGTCGTTTAGAATTTTTCATTAGTTTTGTCTTTTAATTTTTATTAAAAAATGACTGCCGTCACGCTCCACTGCAATAGACGTGGCGGTAGTTTTTGCTTTTTATGCCTTGACAAAAGCTAAAATAGTACAAGAACGGAAGACTAAGATGTGTTAAACATATTTCATTTGTTTATTGGTTTAAAATTTGGTTTTAAGCATAAGCATAAATCTATTGAATGTTTGTTATTTCTCCATAACAAAATAAATCACTATTCAACTTCTTGAATGCGAAATGCGAAATGCGAAATGCGAAATGCGAAATGCGAAATGCGAAATGCGAAATGCTTTTTTTGTAATTAACCTGTTAAAGTGTTTTTTAAGTTTAAAGTTTCAATTGATTATTATAAGACAAAACTATGACAAAGTTTTTTAACAAGCAAATTGTAAATGTTAAATAATTAATATCATTTGTTATTTTTTATAAATATATATTTCATTCTTACACATCAAGTTAAAAAAGAAAACTCCGAATCGGGAAGACTTCGGAGTTTTTTAAAAAAAATATTGGTTGAAACATTTTCAATGGTTAAGCCGGCAACAGCTGTATCAATTGTGCGAAATCATCAGTTGGTCGCGGC
>JAYTUR010000361.1:0-7649 GCA_043744475.1 Saprospiraceae bacterium
ATTAAAAATCTTTTTGTCCAAAGACAATTCCATCGTGCTTTTTTCAGCCCTAATTTCCACTTCTTCTAAGTTTCTCGTAGCGGAAGACAACTTTATGATACCTAAATCGTGGGTAGAATGCTCTTTAGTCAAGCTGAATGCCGATATTTTCAAAGGTTGATAGCCAATAAATTCCACGACAGCGTAAACTTGTCCATAAGACACGTCTATCGAAAATTGCCCATCTTCACCTGTAATATTGCCTGCGATTAATGAACTATCGCTGCTTTTCAACACTCTGACACTGGCGTAACTGAGGGGTGCATTGGTTTGGCTGTCTATAACTTTACCTTTTAAAATCCCTTTTTGGGCATTTAAGCTAGGAAAATACAAGAATAAGAAGTATAAAATGCCTAAAAGTTGTGGTAAGTGCCGTTTTCGAATATTGTTTTTCATTTATTTTAAAAAATATTGTAAAAATATTTATAAGAATTGGATGCCTTAAAAATGTAAATATACTAAGGCTTTTCTTACCCCTCAGTATCTGGCCATCTTCAGAGGCATCTGGACGATGTTTAAAAGAGAAATTTAGATGATTGGGCTTATTTATTGTCCAATCAACATATAAGTGTGTTATGATAAATTCACAAAATAAAAAAGCTCAACTAACTGATTAACAATTAGTTGAGCCTATATATAAAGCAATAATTTTAATTATAGTTTTTGCGCAAGAAGCTTCGCTTGTTTTTCTGCTTCCGTTCGTTTCGGTAGCAAAAGCCAAATACGACCATATTTGTGCATATTTTTAATGCGGGCTTTTGCTTCGTCGCCTTCACCCATATATAAATCAATATGACCCGTACCTTTGATTTTACCGCCTCTATCTTGAGCGACAACAAAACGCATTTCGGTACGAACTAAATTGCCATTATCATCTAAAATAGGCACTTCTGCCAATAAAACAGAACCTAATGGAATATAATCGTCATCAACCGCAATCGTAAAATTGTTACTCAACGGCACTTTTGCAACGCCCATTGCCTTATTTTTATCTCTTTGCGTGAAAATGGAAGTGTAGGAAACCAACATTTTTTGAGGTTCTCCCTCTTCGTTTTGATTGGTTTCTACTCTTTTTGAATCGCCATCGTAGGCAACAACACGGCGTTCACCGTCAGGAAATTGCAGATAGGCAACCCCTTCGATCTGCATACTCCGTATGTCGTGACGGTCACGGACATACGCAAGAGTCAAATCATCTTCGTTATTATCTGTTTTAGCCAGATACACAGGGTATTTGAAAACCGCATCTGCTTTGCGGCGGGCAGGAATGATGGGAGAATAATAGCCCGTAAAGAGCACATTACCTTCATTGTCATCGCCTCTTAATTGGTAGGCATCAAGAAGATTTGCAATATCTTTTTTCGATTTAGCTCTCCGAAAGACATTCAGGACTTGATTTAAGTGTTTAGGGGTGATATCTAACCCCCCAATGTCTCGAGTGTCTGCATTCTTAATAAATTTCTCTTGATGTTCAAGGGCTTGACGAAATTTATCTGGAATACCAGGGAGTGTTAAAGAATCAATATTAGTTTTTGTGAAAATTTTCCATAATTTATGGCTTTTTTTATCTGAAATTAGCATTTTGCCATTGGATGCTAAAGGTTGTTGTGTTTCTGAGTCGTGTATAAGGGAGTCGAGAGCCATATTTTCTGTTTGGTCCGACTCCTTGATACTTCGGAAATAAGCTATCGTCCCGACTGAAAACATGAGTGTGCTAAAAAATGTTATCCAATACTTTTTCATTATTAAAAAATTTGGTGAAAAAATAACGTGTTCTTGCCTGTTAATTTTAAAAAATTGGCTTTGCTGAACACTTTTGCGTAACAAAAACTCACTTGAACACAGAGGATTTTTTTTAAAATCAATATGCTTGCTGTGATAATACGCAGAGTTTATAATTTTGTTCAGGTGTAGTTTCCTGACGATTTAATAGTTCTAATCAAAATCAATGTAAGGTTTTAGCTTTTCAGCCACCATTTCACTCAAAATACCTGCCTTTTTTACGTCTTCCATACTCTTGAAAGCACCGTGATTCACTCTATATCGAATAATAACATCTGCCTGCTTACGCGTTAAGTAAGGATGCTTGAGTTCTTCGATAGTAGCTGTATTAACTTTTATTTTGCGCTGTGGAGAAGTAGTTAGCCGAAGGTAAGGCGTAATATTATGCAACGTGGAATCGGATAAACCATAAACTTCTTTAAGTTGATTGAGCGAGGTAAAACCACCTAGTCGCTCTCTATGTTCAATGATTCGGAACGCAAAAGTACGACCAATACCTCGAAGCTGCAAGAAATCATCTTCATTCGCTTGATTGAGGTCAATGGGCTTTTGCACTTTAGTTAGTGTATTTTTAACGTTTTCTTGATTTTGTGTATTCTGAGAGAAACTCTTTGTAATGGTCTGATTGTCAGTATTTTGGAAAAATGAACTTATACGTAAATAATCTATGTCTGATAAATTATAGATTTTTTTCAAGTCTTCTTTCGTTCGAAAATATCCACCTTTTTCTCTATATTTTAACAAAACTTTAACAGTTTTTTCTTCTAAACCCAAGCCCAAAAGCTCATTTTCAGTAGCACTATTGGGGTTGAAAGGCTTTAACTCAATCGCTCTTTGCCCTACTTGTGAGGTATTATACTGCGGGGTATGCGCATAAGATTTAGACGAAAACGCACCGCTGTTTTCCAATTCGATATAGTCCTCTAATCGTTCGTAGTCTAATTTTGTAACACCATAGATTTTTTTAACATCTTCTTTCTTAAAAAAACGCCCACCTTTTTCTCTAAAATGTATAAAGGTCGTTGCCACTCTTGGCGACAAACCCAATTGCATTAAATCTTCTTTCGTTGCGTTATTTGGATTGAAAGGAAAAAGAACAGATTGTTCATTCCTATTAGCCGATGTGACCCCCTCAGTATCTTTGGCTTTTTCAGCCGTAAAAACGGCGACTTCATGTTCAAAAACAGTATCGTTTTCTATCTGATTGGTAGCTTGGGTCATTAAATAATAAAATTTAGGTAATAACAGAGAGCCTAGCGACAACATCGCCAAGACCATTACACCATTGCGTTCTCCACGCGAATAGTAAAAATATGATGCTAAAAAGTTTCTCAATGCGTATAATTGGATAAGTTTTTAATCCAAATAAAATTTGGTCACAGTTGTTTAACCCATGCCCCTTTTTCAAATGTGTCGTGATATGGTATGTTTAATGAGTGACATTCTTTTATCCACTTTTCAACACGCCAACGGGCATTTGAACCATCAAAAATAACAAAATCGAAACGGAAGTGCTGCTGTAAATCAGCGATAGTCATACGGGCATTTTGATGTATTAAAACGGTATTTATAGACAAAAGTATATTGTTTACAGGCAGATTGTCAAGTATTGCCATTTTATAGCCTCCGAATTGACTAATACCATAATGGTATATAAAATTCGGGTATTTTTCGGATACATTAAATTCAGATGTTTCTAACTTATTGATTTTCAATCGCATTCTATGGTTTTCTACAGCAAATTTTATTTTGATTGGGGTATCAGAAATGTCATTCATTTTTTTTGAAAATGAATAGCATTTTTGCCCGTCAATGAAGTCAATGACCGTATTTTGATTGATGTGATATACAACAATCTCACGTTGCTGCATCGTTTTGATGTTTGAAAATGCCATCGAAATGCTCAAAAAAGCCACTATACTGAGGGGGTAAATCATCACTCTTAGTTGCCGTGTTTTGAAGGCAACTGCGATGCCAACAAGTGCGAAATATATACCCATAACGCCTATTGCAGATACCCAAAAACCCGTCAAAATACTGAGGGGTAGCTTTTGGATAAAAAACACGATTTCGTTCATCGTCCAGACAAAACCAAATAATGTTTTGCCTATTAGCCATCCAATATAAGGTATTTTATATGTTAAAAATAATACTATGCCTGCATACAAAGCTCCTGATGAAACAGGCACGGCCAACAAACCAGACAACCAAAAATAGGTCGGAAATTGATGGAAATAATACAAAGAAATCGGTGTCACAACGAGTTGGGCAGACAGACCGACAGATGTCGCTTCCCAAGCCCAATTTGTTATTTTTGTCTTGAATATCAATAGTTTACGAATCTTAGGCTGAAAATATACTATACCAATGACGGCTAAATAAGATAGTTGAAAACCGACATCGAATAACCAAAATGGATTCCATAACAACAGAACAAAAGCCGATGCTGCCAGTACATTATAGATACTCACTTGCCGCCCCCAACTTTTGCTCACTGCTAAAAATGAGGACATGACGGCGGCGCGCACGACACTCGCTCCTGCGCCTGTCAATAAGGTAAAAATCCAAATTAAGATGATAGAAATAAGACCTTTTGTCCAGCGCCAGCGCCGACTACCCGATTTATAGAAACTCAAAAGCCACTCAAAGGCATTGAAAATCAACAAGATGTGCATTCCTGAAACCGCTAAAATGTGCATCGAGCCCGTCCCAACGTAAGCATCTTTTACTTCCTCCGTCACGGCATCGCGATAGCCTAAAATGAGGGCAGAACCGACGGCAAATTCACGTTCAGTAGGCAAATGTTGTTTTAGGATGTCAATCAATTGCAATTGCCAATGTGATATTGTTTGGACAATAGGATTACCTCTATTTTGAGCTAATATTTTTAAATCGTCTTGATGTATAAATGATTGATAATGAATATTTTGAAAGTTGAGATAACGTTTAAAATCAAACGCATCGGGGTTTTTCGGTGGTTCAACCTCCGCCAATTTAGCTTTAGACAAAATAAGGTCGCCATACTGAGGGGGTGATGCTAAGAGAGAATCTTTTTTCAAGTAAAACAACAGATTACCCGAAACGGATTGCATCGAGTCGGCGGTATTACCCATTTTTTGCACAGCTACGGTTATGCGAAAATTGGTTGCTTTTTCTACTCGGTCAGTGACAATGCCAACGATAATTTTTTCATTAGGGGAGTCCAATACTTTTTTAAAATGGTTTGAATTATTTCTTTCATTATGATAAAAAACGGATTGGTAGCCCATCAAAAATAAAAAAATACTGAGGGGTATGCCAAATACCCAACGGCTTTGAAATGTTATTTTATTTATACCCAATAAAGTAACACAAAGCATTGATAACAAAAGAATTATGTTGCTAAACAAAGGTGATTGAGGCTGCCAAAAATCAGCTCCTACAATGCCCAAGCCAAGCGGAATAAAGAGGCGAACGTAGGGTATTTCACGCCAGTTGATTAAGTTTGTTCTCATAGTTGAGGATTTTAATTTAGGTCATTTTAGCAAAAGCGATGGTGGCAAAATTGATTTTTACACTCGGCTCGGCTTCAACAATAGCATTGGCACAGCTTTCCAAAGTCGCGCCTGAGGTCATCACATCATCAACTATCAATATACTTTTTCCATGTAACAAAGAGGCGTTTGTTAGGTGGAAAACATCTTCAGTATTGCTCATGCGTTGGAGGCGTGATAATTTGGTTTGTGAATCGGTCATTTTGATTTTTTTCAAAACCGATGCTTCGACAGGTATCTGCATGGTTTCGGCTAATCCGTTAGCAAAAAGTTCGGCTTGATTGAAACCTCGCGAGATGCGTTTTTTGGGGTGCATGGGTACTGGAATAATGTATTTAATGTCTTGAAAATGAAACTGCTGCGCCAATTTTTCTCCTAATAAACGCCCTAATTCAAACGCCACTTCGCGTTTGTCTGCGTACTTAATTTGATGAATAAGGTGTTGCGTTTTACTTTTTTTTGTAAAGAAGAATAATGCTGCAGCCGTTTCGATGGGTAAACGTCCCTCAAAACGCTCCGTGAAGGGGTTTTTTAGGGATAAATGAAAATCTGTTTCAGGCAGTGTCGCTTGACATTCTAAACAAATATATTTTTCATCGAAAGTGATGGGTTGGCTGCAAGCCAAACAGAGGCGGGGAAAAAGAAGACTCATGAAGTCATCCCATGATTGCGCCCATTTACGGTGTAGGAGGGTATTCATCATAGCAGTTTGTTTGTAAATAATTCGTATATAAATTTTGTAATTTATTGATATACAATCATTTACAAATAAAAAGGCAATTCAAAAGAAAGTCAATACCCCCTCAGTAAAAATAGGTCTTTTCTTATTGAGGGTCATAAATAATTAAGCGCATAGCTATGTAACTCCTTGATTACAAGTCCTATGCGCTTATTTTTAAATCAAATATTTATAAAAAAATTTGAAACGAGACTTAAACAGTTCAACTATCTTTTAGTCAATTGATACAGGTCTTTTCGTCTGTCTTTCAGATTTTTTACACTACCGTAGTTGTGTAGTTCTTTCAAAAGGTCTAAATCTAAGTCCGATATGAGTATCATTTCAGAATTTGGTGTCGCTTCAGATTTAATACCATTGGTCGGAAAAGGAAAATCGCAGGGTGTAAAAACCATGGATTGAGCATATTGAATGTCCATATTATGCACATTCGGTAAGTTGCCAACGCTACCTGCAATGGCGACATAACATTCATTTTCAATCGCCCGCGCTTGTGCGCAATAACGGACGCGCGAATAGCCATTTTGCGTATCAGTCAAGAAAGGAACAAACAGAATATCCATGCCCTCGTCTGCCAATAAACGGCTTAATTCTGGAAATTCACAGTCATAACATATTAAAATGCCAATTTTACCACAATCCGTTTCATACGTTTTCAATATATTTCCGCCTTTCAAGCCCCATACTTTTTCTTCATCAGGCGTAACGTGCAGTTTTTCATATTTTTCAACTGTTCCATCTCTTTTGCACAAATAACCGACATTGTGAAGGTTGTCGCCCACTAATTCAGGCATACTGCCTGTGATAATATTAATGTTATAAGAAATAGACAGTTTAGAAAATTCTTGAACAACTGCCTCTGTATAACCTGCCAATTTTTTGATCGCATCTGCTTCGCCCAAATGGTTGTATTTAGCCATCAAAGGCGCATTGAAATATTCGGGAAAAAGGGCGAAATCACTTTTGTAACTACTGAGTGCGTCAATAAAATATTCTGCTTGTTGCATCACTTCACCCAAGTCTTTGTAAGGACGCATCTGCCATTGAACTAGACCGAGTCGAACGACGGTTTTGTTCGTTTTTGCGAGATGTGACGGTTTTTCGTAGTAAATATTCTCCCATTTCAGCAAAACAGCGTATTCCATCGAAACAACATCGCCTTCGAGATAGCCTTTTATGACTTTAATCGGATGAAAATCATTGGACATTTGAAAGTCAAGTACAGGATCGTGAATCTCTTTTGACCTCACTTTTTTGATGTATTCTTCGGGGCTAAGGGTGTCAGAATGTTTATGATAATTAGGAATTCTACCACCGAAAAGGATACTTTTTAAATTCAATTTTTCGCACAATTCTTTTCGATATTCGTATAAACGTCTGCCCAAACGAAGCCCCCTAAATTCAGGCGCAATAAATACGTCAATACCATAAAGCGTATCGCCTTTTGCCGTATGTGTATTAAAAGTAAACTGACCAGTAATTTGTCTATAGGTATGTTGCGCTTCAAATTTGCTATAGTCAATAATGATGGATAAAGCACCACCAGCAATTTTGTTGTT
>JAYTUR010000362.1:0-7635 GCA_043744475.1 Saprospiraceae bacterium
AAAAGCCGTGTTGAAGTATCCTGCTTTGTTTCCTAACAAAAATATTGAAGGCGTTTTTGAAGATAAAGTGAATTTTGGCAATGCAACGGTTGAAAACACCTATCCACGATTCGAGTCTTACGACAAACGTTTGAAAGTGAGCAATATCGGTAAAAACATTCAATACGAAGGGGGCTTCCGTTTGTATGGTATGACCGTTTTTGGTTATGGTACAGCCGACCAAAAAGCCCATTTAACGATAAATGATAGCAAAAAAGGGACTCGTGCATTTCGGTCAACTTCAGAATTGTACGTGATTCGGAAAGACGAAAGTATTATGTCTGAAAGTTCAGAGGCGGTTATTTATTTCGGAAAAGATTCGATTTACCACCCCTCAGTAAATTTGAGGATGATGGTGTCTGAAAATGTTTTGACGCTTGACCGTGGTGAAAGAGCGAGCCAGCGCAATCCATTTTCAAACTCTTATCACCAAGTCAATATGGACTTAAACAAGATAAAATGGTTTATTGACAAGGATTCGATAGTATTGGGTGACAAACAGCCCGGTTATGGTATCAATAGTAATAAGGCGCTGTTTGAGTCTTTGAAGTTTTTTAGTGAATCGGATTTCCGAAAATTACAAAGCATTTCGACTCGAAACCCCATTTCTGTTTTGAAAATGTATAGTGACCAAGTACAAAAGCGCGTGTTGGTCGCTGATGAAGCCGCACGACAAATCAACCCCAAAATGGATGCCGGTATGATTAAAAGCCTTTTGTACGAAATGGTGTCCGATGGTTTTGTGAATTATGACTCTGAAAAGAATATTTTAGAACTGAAAGATAAAGTATTTCATTACTCTTTAGCCAATCAAAAAAAAGTAGATTACGATGTTTTGCGCTTTATTTCAGAGACGACAAAAGAAAATTCTAATTTTTTCCTCGTTGATACGACCATCCGCATCAATGGTATAAAAGGTATCGAGATGAGTAATAAACAAAAGATTCGAGTTGTGCCAAGAGGCGAGGAAATTATCTTAAAGCGCAACCGCAATTTTGATTTTGACGGGCGCATGTTTGGCGGTTTTGCTCTGTTTTATGGTAATAAATTTCATTTTAATTATGACAATTTTGACATCACAGTTGATTCCCTTCGTTTTCTCGATTTGTATTTGAAAACAGGTGAAGACCAATACAAACGCCCGATTGCAACGGTTATTAATTCAAGGATTGAATATTCACGGGGTGTCTTGTTGATTGATGCACCTAACAATAAATCAGGGCGTGAAAACATACCGATGATGCCTTCTTTTCAGTCCAAAGATTATAGTTATGTGTTTTATGACTTACCAGTAACACAAAGCGGTAAATACACTCGTGATTCGTTTTATTTCAAATTGGATAAATTTAACCTTGAAGGTTTAGACAGCCTCAAACGCAGCCAGTTAAGTTTCAAGGGAACGATGGTTTCAGCCGATATTTTCCCTGATTTCAAGGAAACTTTGACGTTACAACCCGATTCTTCTTTGGGTTTCGTAACACGCACGCCTACTGAGGGGTTTCCGCTTTATCGGAAAAAAGGCAATTTTGGGGGTGAAATCACCTTAAACAACAAAGGTTTTTTTGGTAAAGGCTCAGTCAAATATCTCGGTGCAACTATTGAGTCGCAAGACGTTGTTTTTCATCCAAAACAAATGCAAGCGAGTGCTAAGAGTTTTTATTTGGCAGAAAACGGCAAGGATAATGTCCCACAGGTAACAGCGCCCGGTGTTCAGATTAATTGGTTGCCCCGCAAAGATTCGATGTATTTAACTTCAAAAGACTCAGCATTTAAGTTTTTTACACAAGGTAATTACACGATGCGCAATACCATTATTTTAACGCCCAGCGGTGTAAAAGGCATCGGTACTTTTAATTGGGAAAAAGGTTTTTTGACATCTAAAATGTTTTCTTTTGGCAGTCAATATATTCAATCCGATACCATGACTTTGGGTATTCGTGCTTTGTCAAACCTGTCTGACCAATTAGCTCTCGACACAAGAAATGTGCGCGGTAAAATTAATTTCGATACACAAAAAGGCTACTTTAAATCCAACTCTGATGTTCAGACGACGAGTATGCCAGGCGTAAAATACAACACAACCATCAACGAATTTGATTGGGATTTGAAATCTGAAATCATTGATTTTCATACCGATGGCAAACCAGCTTTCTTTGTGAGTGTGGATAAAGAGCAGGATTCGCTCAATTTTCTGGGCAATAAGGCTTCGTATGATTTGAAATCGAATTTTTTGAAAGTTGGCGGCATAGATTATATCAAAACCTGCGATGCCTTAATTTATCCCGATTCAAACAAAACACAAATTCAGTTGGGTGGTGCGATGACCACATTGACAAATGCCCGAATTGTGTGCGATACGATTACAAAACACCACGTTATCAACCGCGCAACGGTCAATATCAAAGGTCGAAAGGAATACACTGCCAGTGGTTTTTATGAATACAATGTGGCGGGTAAAAATCAAGAAATAAAATTCGACAACATCATTGGGCAGCGTGTTGGTCCCGGCAACCGCAATTTGAAGCGTACAGAAACCTCCGCAACAGGAACAGTCAAATCGGAAGATGAATTTTTGATTGACAAAAAAACGACGTTTAAAGGAACAATAGCCTTGTCTTCGGGCAGTAAAAATCTCCGTTTTGAAGGTTTTGCTCATTTTGAGCATGAAAATTTGCCTGAACGTCCATGGTTCAGCATTTATTCAAATGCTGACAAATCAGATTTAGCATTGAATTATAATGTGCCTAAAAATGAAGAAGGGCAGAATTTGAACACAGGTATTTTTATCAGTAAAGAAAATGCTAATGCTTATCCGCGTGCGATGATGCCTTTGAGTTTCGCAAAAGACCGCCCGATTATAGATGTCAGGGGCGTTTTTAAATACAATCCTGCGAACGACCAAATCATCTTTGGCGATTCCATCAAAGTAATCGCTAATAGTTTGCAAGGCAATAAAATGGTTTATGATAACCGCACAGGTGCTGTCAATGCTGAAGGAAAATTGAATTTTTGTGGCAATTTGCAATACATCAATGTTTTGGCGGCGGGTACAGCAAAAACCAAATTTTTAGCGCCAACGGAAGAGTTGAGAGACTCAAACGGTCTCAAAGGCAGCCCCCTCAGTACAGAAGCGATGTTTGGCATCCAAATGCACATTCCTGACAAACTTTTGAAAATTATGGCTGCCGATATTCAAGCAGGCACGTTTGACGCACCTGATACCGACTTTAAAAAGGACGATTTCTTTGAAAAAGTCTTAACGGAATTTATTCCCGACGAGAAGGATTACAAAAGAACGATTGCGGAAATGAAGGAAAAAATGCTGTTGATGCCTGATAAATACAACGATTACAGCTTTTTATTCAGCCGTGCTTCCATGCGTTGGAATACAGAGTTGCAAAGTATGGTTAGCTACGGTTCAAAAGCGGATTTGAACAGCGTTTTAGGATTTCCTGTAAATAAAAAAATAACCGCATGGATAGAGTTTAAAATGCCGTCCAATAACGACGACCGTGTGTATGTCTATATCAAAACCGCAAACGACTTTTTCTACTTCTTTGGCTATCAAAAAGGCGTTTTGGGTATTACGTCAACGAATCCACGGATGGAAGAGGAATTTAATAAAATAAAACCCAAAGAACGCATCGCCAAAACCAAAAACGGTGACCTTGAATTGCAATGGGAAGACCCGGGAAAAGGGGAAATGTTTGTACGGCGTATGCAGAATGCGCAAGGGAAATAAGTTTTTTCTGAACACAGATGGGACTGATTTTTTTGATTTACACTGATTTTATTTAGAAAAAGACATCAGTGTAAATCAGAAAAATCAGTCCCATCTGTGTTCAAATTATTGTATCGGAAAACACGTATATTCTCCTGTTGAAACAACTTCCTTCGTTGTCAAATCAAACACCATAATCATGGCATAACCCACGCCAAAACCCTGTTTTTCCCACTTGTCCTTGTCGGGACACACCGAAGCCATCAAACGAATATTGCGCGTATCAATCGGCGTTTTATACGTCATTTTCCCTTCTTCGATACTTATTTCTGCTTCATAAGCTGTTTCGCGAATCAGCTTACGTGTTTTCATATCATAAATCAAAACAGAACGTCCATTCGGTCCCGTACCATTGTCCACAAATACGAGATCTTGTTTGATGCCGAAAAAATGGTGTGCATCGGTGTTTTTAATGTTAAAAACGTCTTTTTCGCCCGTTTTTGTAATGGAAATGTCTTCACCAACGCCTTTTTTAGAAGGCAAAGCAGTGACTTTATACGCCGCATAATTATACGCTGTACCGTCTTTTGTCTCTTCTATTTGGGCAGCGTCACAGCCTTTTATGCCCACAATTGTATCTTTAGGCATCAGCGTATCGTTTGTTTTTGAAGATAAAACCTTTCCGTTTTTCTGTTCGCAAGAACTTAATAAAAGAAGCAAAAGGCTAAATGCAAGGATTTTTTTCATAATGAATGGTGTAAAATGATGAAAATGAAGTGAATTGATTTTAGACTCGCTCATGTCGTATAAACTGATTTGAAATCGTTTTTAACGATTTAAAATTGGTACATATCGTTTTTAGCTCTTTTTTATTTTGTAAAAATGCCTTAAACGTATTAGCTAAAGTAAAAAAGCCTTAAAACCTAAAAAAATACTGAGGGGGGCTTTTGAGACGATATAAAAAAGGTTCGGCAAACTTTCAAAGTTTGCCAAACCAATCGCAGATAAATGACACATTCGAATTACTTTAAATCCAATTCCGCACCAATATCTTTCACCTTTTGTTGCAAACGCGCATAAACTGCATCAAAATCCTCATTGCGCTCTAATTTAGCAACAACACCGACATAAAACTTAATTTTAGGTTCAGTACCTGACGGTCTGCACGTAAATTTTGTGCCATCGGCTGTAAAAAATTGTAAAACGTTGGAAGACTCAATACCCAATGTGCCAGATGGAATATCCACCGTTTTGCCGTTTTCAGTGCGTTTCAAACTTTTATAATCGTCAATACGAATAACAGGAGAACTCGCCAAATACTGAGGGGGTGTCGCGCGGAAATTTGCCATCATCGCTTGAATTTCTTCTGCCCCCTTTTTTCCTTTTTTCGTCAATGAAATCAATCCTTCGTAGTAAAAACCGAATTTTTTATACACTTCCATCAACATATCGAAGAGGCTCAAACCTTTGTCTTTGGCATAAGCCGTCAATTCAGCAATGATACCGCAACTCGCAATCGCATCTTTATCGCGTACTGCGTCGCCAATGAGGTAGCCATAACTTTCTTCTCCACCGCCGATAAACTGCTGTTTGCCTTCTAATTCGCGGATAACTTGAGCGATGTATTTAAAACCTGTCAAGGTATTGTAGCAGCTAACGCCTGCGTCCGCTGCCATTTTGTCAATAATATCCGTTGTGACAATCGTTTTACAGACAAATTCTTTGCCTTTCAGTTTGCCCGCTTCTTTCCAGGCTTGGAGCAAGTAATAGATGAGGATTGTCGCCGTCTGATTGCCATTGAGTAATTGAATTTCGCCATGATGATTTTTAACGGCAATGCCCACGCGGTCAGCATCGGGATCCGTACCCAACACCAAATCGGCGTCAATTTCTTTGGCTTTATTGACCGCCATAGACATCGCTTCCGATTCTTCGGGATTCGGATAAACAACCGTCGGGAATTGTCCGTTGCCCTTTGGTTCGGCTTGTTCGGCAATAACAGTGACGTTTTCAAAACCCATTTCCGCTAAAAGTCGGGGCACGAGCGTTACACCTGTTCCATGAATGGGTGTATAAACGATTTTCAAATCTTTTTGACGTGTAATCGCCGCTTTCGAAATAGACAACGACAATAAATGCGCAATGTATTTGTCATCCACTTCTTTATCTATTAAATGTATTTTGCTGCTATCTCCAGCGAATTTTATATCTTCTAAGGACATAATGGCATTCACTTCGTCGATGATATTTTTATCATGTGGCGCAACGACTTGCGAGCCATCGTCCCAATAAGCCTTGTAACCATTGTATTCTTTTGGATTGTGCGAAGCCGTCACAACCACGCCACTTTTGCAACCCAATTGACGAATGGCAAAACTCAATTCAGGTGTTGGACGCAAACTGCTGAATAAATAGACTTCAATGCCATTCGCAGAAAAAATATTGGCAATAACTTCTGCAAATTCATCGGATTTGATGCGACAATCATGTGCGATGGCAACGCTGATTTTTTCACCTTCAAAATTTTTATTCAAATAATTCGCCAACCCTTGCGTCGCTGCACCGACCGTATAATTGTTCATCCGATTCGAGCCAATTCCTAGCAAACCACGCAGACCACCCGTGCCAAATTCCAAATCTTTGTAGAAAGAATCCGTCAATTCGGTCGTGTTATTGTCGTCAATTAGTTTTTGAATAGTCGCTTTTGTGGCAGCATCATAATTGCCTGTAAGCCATTGATTTACTTTGGATTGTACTGCTGTTTCGAGCATAATTTTTAAATTTTAAGTTTGATAAAATGGAAAGAGTGCATTTTATGCAAAAATAAAAATTAAGTTTATAATACGGTTACGTTGTGTTTAAATATGGCAGGCTTTACTATAAAAAATACTTAAAGAACCAGTTTTTATATTTTTTGGAGGAAGGCTCTTACTCCAATTACTAAGAGTCAAAAAGGATGTAAAATACTGAGGGGGGTAATCTGTGAGACGAAAACCAAACAAAACTCTTGAAAACGCCTTCGTTTTTACGCATTCTCCTTATTTTTGCAGCCTAAACGAAAACCTATGCTTTATCATTTCATGCGCTTTATGGTGCGTATTTCACTCCATTTTTATACTAAAAGAATTGGTTGGGAAGGATTTGAAAACATACCGACCGACAAACCAATATTGTTTGCACCGACGCACAGCAATTCTTTTTTTGATGCTTTGTTCGTGGCAGCACCCCTCAAACAAGGCGTTTATTGTTTGGCGCGGGGCGATGCATTTCGCAAACCTTTGGCAAATAAAATTCTGCGGCATTTTAAGGTATTACCCATATTTCGACAATCGGTTGAGAGTGAAAATGCGGTGTTGAAAAACAAAAAGACATTTGATGAATGTCAAGAGTTGTTTCGCAAAAAAGAATGGGTACTCATTTTTCCCGAGGGTTATTGTACGCATCAAACAAGCGTTCAACCTTTAAAAAAAGGCTTTATCACCATAGCTCAACGGGCTTGGGAAGAAGGGATTGATGTGCATATCGTTCCCGTTTCTATCACCTACAATTATTTTTCAAAATGGGGGCAGAAATGCGACGTTATCTTTGGTAAACCGATACAAAGTATTGATATACAGGGAGATAATGAAACGCAAGACCAAAAATTAAATGAGCTTTTGTATGCGCGTTTATCTGAAAATTTTCCTTCGCCTATTCAATTTAAGGGACAAAACTTGCTGTGGGGAATGTTTGGTCAGTTGATGTATTATGTCGGTTGGATTTTTCAATTTCCAGTCTATTATTTAAGTCAGTATTTTAGCAAAAAGTTCACCTACAAAACGGTATTTTACGACTCGGCAACAGTGGGTTTTTTAAGTGTTTTGTTGATTTTTTAT
>JAYTUR010000363.1:0-1992 GCA_043744475.1 Saprospiraceae bacterium
CGTCCACCGACCCAATCCCAAAAACCAAACATATTTTGAGCATCTATACCAAACTGAACGACTGATTTTTCATTGGTTGACAGCGCGGCAAAGTGTTTCGCAACGTGCGCTTCATCTTTCGCAACATCGAGAAAAAATTGACGGGCAGAATGTGCATTCGCCATCGTTTCTTGGGTCGTAAAAGTTTTAGAAGCAATGAGAAAAAGGGTCGTTTCAAAGTCAATTTTCTTCAAAACTTCTGTTAAATGCGTCGCATCAACATTGGAAACAAAGTGAATTTTGATGTGATTGGCGTACGGTTTTAAGGCTTCCGTAATCATCACAGGACCCAAATCAGAGCCGCCGATGCCGATATTGACCACATCCGTAATGGCTTTGCCCGTATAGCCTTTCCATTTTCCAGAAATAACACGGTCGCAAAACCCTTCCATTTTTTTCAAAACGGCTTTAACTTCAGGCATCACATCTTTTCCGTCCACCATGACGGGCTTGTTCGAGCGATTGCGCAAGGCGGTGTGCAGCACTGCCCTATTTTCCGTTTCGTTGATTATTTCGCCCTTGAACATGGCATCGATTGCTGCTTTCAAACCACATTCTTTGGCGAGTTTGATGAGCAACGGAAGTGTCTCGTCGGTTAAGTTGTTTTTTGAATAATCCAATAAAATATCTTCAAAATGCATAGAAAACTGCTCGAAACGCTTAGGATTTTCGGCAAAAAGCATTTTTATTTCTACGTCTTTGACTGACTTATGGTGTTTGATGAGTTTTTTCCACGCTTTGGTGGTGGTCGGATTTACGTTTGGAAACATAATATAGGTGTATAATAATGCGTGATAAAAATTGGTAAGTAAGCCGCAAATGTAGGTAAAAGTCTGTTTTTACTAACTTCTTAATATTTTTTTTAAAAAATAGGCATTTATACTGAGGGGGTACTTAGTAACCGTCTATGATAATTTATCTGCCCCAAATGCCAGTTCAAATGCCCATTCAGATGCACCAAAAAGTAAAGAACAGTCATATCGTAACCCATGACATTTTCGGGATATTTATCCGACAATTGTTTGTCTTCTATTATTTGCAAGGCAGTTACGACAGTTTCTTGCGTATTTTCAATCATCAATAACAGGTCTTTTTGCGGCACGCCCGTCGCTGAAAATTCAAGTGGACGATTGCGTTGATAGGGGATTTGTCCAATTTGACGACCAATGTATTCGTTCAAATTGCCGACTAAATGCAAGCATAAATTGCCCGCAGAGTTTGAAATACCTTTTGCTCTTTGCCACAAAACGGCTTCATCGGTATAGGCTTCGATTTCTTTGTAAAGGCGATTTAGGTCGCGGTTGAATAAGGTGATGAATGTGTTTTTCATTGTTTTTTGATTTAAAATTTGATAAAAACAGGAAAATACTGAGGGGGCTATTTTTTATAAATCCATTCCCAAACATCGCCATCTTCTTCATCCCAAATCAGCCCCAATAATTCAAAACCATTTTTGCTTAAAATCTTAGCAGAATGGTTTTCTTCGGGTAATGTACGCGCTGTTATTGTTACTGTCGCGTCTGTTTTCAAGGCTAAAAGTACCAATTCTTTGCAAATTTCTGTGCCAATGCCTTGACTTTGAAAGGATGGAAATACACCATAAGCCACTTCTACCGTTTTGTCTTTCGATATGCCTTTAAATGCCCCACTGCCTACCAACTGCCCATTTTTTTCAGCATAATAGCCTATCCATGGCGGGTTATAGCCTATTTTATTAAAGAACTCAATGGTCATCATCAAACTATTTTCACAGCTTGGATTGGCCATAAATTCAGAATTTTCTTCAATAGTTTGCTTAATAGAAAGTAATTTCATTGTCATTTATTTTTTCGTTCAAATTCCTGAGCCAAATCCACCAAACGTCCTTGCCTTTTTGTCCAGTGTAGGGCAAATATAGACGTATAAATCCGACATATTCGCACTAACTATTACGAACTGTAAGGTATGCAAAGT
>JAYTUR010000364.1:0-1988 GCA_043744475.1 Saprospiraceae bacterium
AAAAATCGCCTTTTGAATGGTTGTTTAAGGGTTGAGCTTATTTTTGATAGAAAAATTGGAAATTTTTCTATCAAAAATAAGCTCAACCCTTAAACAACCATTCAAAAGGCAATTTTTGAGCGCAGCGAAAAAGAGCCAGTAATATCTCCGAACTCACGTTAAATACAAATAAATTCTATCCTATTACGGTTATTGATAAGAACAAAAATGTATTGTTATTAATCACCTATTTTAAGCTAAAAGACTCGAAAATATTCGTCATTACTGAGGGGGTATGAATAGTCTATATTTTTTAAAATATAAAACAGCGATTAAACTATCTCTCATAAAGTGTTGATTAATAAATAATTATTAAAATAAAATGAACAAAACTATACTTTTAGCTTTACTTATTTGCTCAATATTCAGTTGCAGTCCGAAGTATAAACCACTTTTCAACGGAACGAATCTAAACGGTTGGTACGCCTTTACTACTGCCGAAAAAAAGCATGAAAATGCACAAGATATTTATATCGTTTCCGACAATATGATTCGTTTGCATGGTGAAAAAGTTGGCTATTTGATGTCCAATAAATCTTTTGAGAACTTTGAATTGACCGCTGATTATCGTTGGAATACCGAACAACAATATCATAGGAACAACAATACCAAAAACAGTGGTGTGATGTATAATATCCCAGATGATGCGCCCGATGTTTTGTGGCCTCGCGGTATTCAATTTCAAATAAAAGAAGGTTTTACAGGCGATTTTGTTTTGTTGGACAGCGTGACTATTAACGTTAAAGGTGTAACTAATATGGCAGGTAAAAGCGTTGTGGTTTCCCGTGCTAAAGACAATGACAAACCGACTGGCGAATGGAATACGCTTGTGATTCAATCAAAAAAGGGGCATTGTTTGCAATATTTGAATGGTCAATTGGTAAACGAAGGTATTGATGCGTCATCAAAAAAAGGTCGGGTTTTGTTGCAATATGAAGGGTCGCCGATTGATTTCAAAAATATAAAAATTAAGGCTTATTGACAATCTTATTCCTTCATTATCAATGACTTACGATGAAATACGGATTCCTCATATTTCTTTTTTTCGCTGTTCGAACAACAGGACAAACCGTTGATGAACTGACTGAATCGTTGACTAAAGGAATTGAAGAAGATTCTCAAAAAGTTGTGCGTATATATGATTGGGTGACCAAAAACATCGCTTATGACCATGCTTTTTTGCGAAAACGTGTCGAAGGTGACACGACTTTGCTACAAGAGCCTTACAATGTGGTGGCTCGAAAAAAAGCAGTGTGTAGCGGTTATTCAAAACTCATCAAGACGATGTGTCGTCAAGTGGGTATTGCGTCTGAAGTTGTTTTTGGTTGGACAAAAGACTATCGTGGAACATTCGACGCACAGGAACATGCTTGGAATGTGGTCAAAATTAAGGACGAATGGTATGTTTTAGATGCGACTTGGGGTGCAAGTGGGGCAGATGAAGCAAAAAAATATTTTTTAACGCCCCCCTCAGTATTTATGGAAAATCATTATCCACACGATCCAATGTGGCAATTAACTGATAAACCAATTGGTTTTGATTGTTTTACAAAAAATAAAAAATGTTTTGATGATGAAAAAATAGTTTTTATCTATCGAGATACAATCATTGCTTGGTTGAATAAAGATTCACTCGCTCGTATGTTTGATTTTGGGCAACGGGCTTTGCGTTTTTTTCCAAATGATGTGGAGGCGATTCGGGATATGGCTAATGCCCACAGCGGCGAGGCGTTGATGGCTTACAATGCCTATTTTAATCTAAGACAAGGCATTATATCAAAGAAAAAAGATACTGAAACGCAAAAAGAAGCCATCGCTTTAATTGACAAAGCCGAAGCACATCTGCGTCAAGCCCTTGAACTCTACAAAAGATTGACGACCTTCGCCCGCAAAGGACAAGTGACGGACGCGCATTTCAATAGAGATTTGATGGAAGAGAATTTATTGCG
>JAYTUR010000365.1:0-7598 GCA_043744475.1 Saprospiraceae bacterium
TTCTTTTTAAATATATAAATAATTGATAATGAATCAATTAAGCGCTATGGTGATATCCCTATTTTGGGTATCCACTCTTTGGTGTCAGTCTCCATCATCTGTTGAGAATAATGTTGCACAGTTGAACCAGATGACTAATAGTTCAGGTTTGATACCTCATTTTAGCTTGCGCTATGATGGTATAAAAGGTAGTAAGTTCTTCTACGAAGATTATACTGAGGGGGAGATATGGTTGTCGAGTGACCGCCACTTTTCAAAAGAATACACCTATAAATTTGATGAATCAAAGAATACAGTTCAAGTAAAAACAAAAGAAGGAAAAGAGATTTCTTTGTTGAGTCACGAAATAGAAGTGGCTAAACTGTTCATCAAAGGTACAACGGTCACATATTTTCGTGCGGAAGTGCCGAATGGCGGTGGAGAACGTCGCCTCTTTCAAGTGTTATTTGTTGGTAAAAAGTATTCTTTACTCAAATTGCCGGGTAAAAAATTGGTGAAAGAAGAACGAACAGGTGGCTATAACACGGGTGAAATTTACCATGAATACATCGAAACGCATCGCTATTTTTTGCAAACGGGACAAAAAATAGCAGAAGAAATAAAAATGACAAAACGAAGCCTTTTGAAGGCAATGCCACAGAAAAAAGCCTTGCTACAAGAATTTTTTGAAGACCATGAGGGGGATATTCATGATTACGAAATTGCTGATTTGCTTGAAAAATCTGAAAAGGAAGCCAATCACTGACCCCCTCAGTAAAAAAGTACTTTATCTAAATCTAATTCACATAATTTTAAAAATTTCATCTAAAATGAAAAAAATCCTACTTCTATTCGTTTTCTTGTCTTTATCGCTGGCGATGTTCGGACAGCGTAAGGTAACAGGGAAAATCATAGATGTTTCGAACAACGACGCGCTCGTTGGTGCAACAATCTTAGTTAAGGGCACCACACGGGGGGCGATGACGGATGTTGACGGAATGTTTACCATCCAAGCAGAGACAGGCGAAACTTTGGTTGCGTCTTTCGTGGGCTATCTTCCCAAAGAAGTGTCTGTCGGCACTTCTAACGTCGTTGACTTTAATCTTGAAGTTGACACGCGTGCTTTGCAAGAGGTGGTCATTACTGGCTACGGTGGTGCTCTGAACAAGCGCGAAATCACGGGTGCGATTTCGAAAGTTAAAGGAGAAGACATCGAAAACTTGCCTGTTCAGAGTTTCGACCGTGCTTTGCAAGGTCGTGCGGCGGGTATTCAAGTGACTTCTGCGAATGGTGTACCTGGTGGCGCGGTGCAAGTTCGTATTCGTGGTGTTGGTTCTATTGGTGCGGGCAATGACCCACTTTACATCGTAGATGGCGTTCAGTTGAACAGCACTACGCGCTCATCTTTTACATCGTCAAATCCGCTTAACTTTTTGAATCCCAACGATATAGAATCAATGGAGGTTTTGAAAGATGCGGCGGCAGCCTCCATTTATGGTTCGCAAGCGGCGAATGGTGTTGTTTTAATTACAACAAAAAAAGGTAAAGCGGGTAAGACAAAAGTGAGTTTAAATTATTACAAAGGTATCGTTGACCCTATTAAGCAATTGTCGGTTTTGAATTCCCAAGATTGGATTCAAGTACGTACAGAAGCGGTACAAAACCAAAGTCCGACATCAACACCTTTGGCTGTTCGCCAAAGCGTTTTAGGCTCGATTCGTCTGCCTACGGATTACACTGATGCACAAATAGCGGCTATACCAACGTATAATTGGCAAGATGTTTCTTTCAAACAAGGGCAAATTGATAATTATGAAATGTCATTGAGTGGTGGTAATGATAAAACAAAGTTCTATTTTTCAGGCTCTTATAATAAGAACGATGCAAATTTGATAAATGTTGACTTCAAAAGAGCGACTTCTGCGTTGAAATTGACCCATGAAGTGAGCAAAAAATTGAATATTGAAACAGCTTTGAATCTATCATCAACAACCTCAAGGGGGCAGTTTGGTAGCTCAAATGGCGGTTCGTTTCTCGGTGCGTCTGCATTCTCGTCTTCTTTAGTTTTGCCGATGAATCCATTTTATAAAGACGATGGTTCTTATTTTGGTACACCCGCAGATGGCGGTTTGGCGGGTTTATTGAATCAAAATATCTTGATGGTCAGTGAATTAAATACCATCAAAGCGACCATCAATCAATTTGTAGGCAGTGTGACAGCGAATTATAAAATTACGAATGACTTGGTTTTTCGTCCTTTTGTTGGTTTAGACTATGGTACCATCAAAGGATTTAACTACACTGACCCACGTACAGCTGACGCATTCAACGTGAAAGGTCGTGTATCAACTCAGAATGATGAAAACACGAATTTTTTGACGAATGCTACCTTGAATTACAATAAGCGTTTCGATGGTGATAAACACAATATTGGCTTTTTGGTAGGTGTTGAGTACAGAAATGAAGTAAATGAAGGTACTTCTTCAACAAGCGAAGGGTTTCCAACTCCTGCTTTCAAGTACCCTAACTCTGCCGCAAATCCGATTAGTACGGGTGGTTTTTGGACTGGTTACAGTAAAGCTGCTGTTTTTGGTCAAGCTAAATACAGTTTCAACAGCCGTTATTTTGTACAAGGTGTCATGCGTTATGATGGCTCTTCTCGTTTCGGTAAAAACACACGTTGGGGTTTGTTTCCCTCAATCTCAGGTGCTTGGGTCATATCAGAAGAGAAATTGCTCAAAAAATTTAAAGCACTTGACGAGCTTAAATTCCGCGCAAGCTATGGGGAAACAGGTAATGATCAAATTGGTAACTTCCCTTCTCTTGGTTTATTCGGAGGCGGTTCAGCCTACGCAGGTGTCGGTGGTATCACAGCGAGTAGTATTGGTAATCCTGATTTGCGTTGGGAACGCAACGTTGAAACGTCTTTAGGTTTAGAGTTTTCATTTTTAAACAATTTAATCACAGGGCAAGTTGACGTATTTGACCGTAAAAGTAAAGACTTATTATTAGGTCAAGCCTTACCTCAAATAAGCGGATACAGCACCATTACGTCTAATGTTGGTGAAGTACAAAACAGAGGTTTAGAATTTGAATTGACGGTAAAACCCGTCAAAACAAAGAGTTTTTCATGGGAAATCAACTTCAATATCACTAAATTAGACAATAAAGTCACCAAACTTTATGACGGTATCTCTAAAACTGCTACAAAAGACAGTTTCACAATTTTACCGGGTAATACAAGTGTGATCTTAGGTAAACCATTAAGTGCTATTTACACAGCCCGTTATGCAGGTGTTAACCCTGCAACCGGTCGCCCAATGTGGTATGACGAAAATGACAATCCTACTTATGTTATACGAACTCCGGGTGATTCTAAATATGTAGGTACATCATTATCAACACTTTATGGTGGTGTTACGAACGTATTTAATTTTAAAGGTATTGAATTGTCGGCATTTTTTCAGTATGATATTGGACGACAGGCCATTAACAATCAAGGCTCATTTTTGTCTGAAACTGGTGGACGTACATTCAATACATTACAAGATGTTTATGACCGTCGTTGGCAAAAACCAGGCGACATCACTGATGTACCACGACCTTTCAATGGCAATGCCGAAATACGTGCTTCAAACCATTTGTCAGGCACAAGGATGCTTGAAGATGCGTCGTATATTCGTTTAAAAACATTGTCCGTCTCTTATGCTTTGCCAAGAAGTATTTTGTCTCGTACAAAAGTATTGGAAGAAGTACGTTTCTATGCTCAAGGTTTTAATCTTTGGACAAGTACAAAATGGACGGGCTATGACCCAGAATGGATTAATTTAGGCAGTGGCAACAATGGTATCGTACCACAATCTAAGAGTTATACATTCGGTGTTCAAGTCAAATTCTAATCATTCAATCTAAAAATCATAGATATTATGAAAAAAATATTTTTATTTGCTGCAAGCCTTCTAGTGGTCATTTTGTCAGGTTGTAGCGATTTATTGGACGTGAATCCACGTCAATCTATTGACTCCTCTACGGCTTTAACAACAGAGGAAGCACTTAATGCGACAATTGTTGGGGCGTATGACCAATTGCAAAGTATCAATGTATATGGGCGTGACCTACTTGCTATGCCTGAAGCGTTGGCTGATAACGGACGTGCAACCAATAAATCAGGTCGTTTGACTCCAGAATATCAAAATCAGCCTAATGCCCATATCGTCAATTTGTGGGGGACGGCTTATTTTGCCATCAACCAACTCAATTTGGTCATTGATGCTTCCCCCTCAGTAAAATTGGCAGATGCAAATCGTTCTGCTATCGAAGGTCAGGCTTATTTTATGCGTGCTTTGTTGTATTTTGAATTGATGAAAGCTTATGCTTATTTTCCAAAAGCTGTTGTTACACAACAAGACAAAGGTGGTGTGCCGCTTATTCTAAAAGGTGTTTTAGAATTGCCACAAGTGACCAATGCCCCTCGTGCGTCAATTGATGAATGTTACGCTCAAATTATTTCAGATTTTAATACAGCCATTACTAAGTTGGAAGGCACAGCTAAAACACGTGCACCTTTTTATGTAACCAAAGGCGCGGCACAGGGTTTACTTTCGAGGGTTTATTTATATGCAGGTCAATGGGCAAATGCTGAAAAAGCAGCTACAGATGCTTTGGCTTCAGGAATTGGCGTATTGACAACTAATGCAAATTATATTGCAGGTTGGCGTTCAGCCATCAACCCAGAATCAATGTTTGAGCTAAACTATCAAACAAATGAAAATATCGGGGTCAATACATCTCTCCAAACCTCTTACACAACACTTGTCGAGTTGGGCAACCGCACAAAAACAGGTGGATTTGGCGACCTCGTGCCGTCTGCAAACCTTTTGGCAGCCATGGAATCTGAAAAAGATACTGCTAATAAAGTGCTTGACATTCGCCGTACTTTGTATGAATTGGGTACTGCGGGACGTGGGACGGCTGAAATTGAATGTACCAAATTTTTTGGTAAAAATGGTGCAGTCAACCTCGATAACGTACCTGTTATTCGTGTTTCAGAATTGTATTTGAACAGAGCGGAAGCCATCTTTAATATTGGCGGTCGAGAAGCTGATGCACTCAAAGACCTAAATGTTATCCGTACGCGTTCAGGTTTACCCGCGAGAACGGCAACTTTGACAGGACAAGCTTTGTATGATGAAATCTTGAAACAAAGACGCATCGAATTCGCTTTTGAAGGACACCGTTTCTGGGATTTGAAACGTTTGGGCAAGGACATTGTAAAAATTCCATCAAATGTTCCTTTCACCGATTATCGCATCCTTGCACCGTTACCGGTTCGTGAGATTCAAGCAAATCCTAATTTGAAACAAAATTTTGGTTACTAATCTAATAAATCTAATCGAAAGATGAAAAAAATATTCTTCTATCTCAGTGTCGTAGCCACTTTCGCTTTTGGCGGCTGTCTTAAGGAAATTGATAAAACCTTTAATGAAAAAACATTGGTTGAATTTCAATCAACAGTTGTTTCATCGCCCGCTGTTGGTAAAACATACCCTGTTATCAGCTTGATTAACAAAGACAGTACGGTCAATGCTCAGGTAAATCTTGTCGGCGTACAAAGACCTACCGAAACAAGCGTTACGGTCATGGTTGACGCAACCGCTTCTAATGCAGTTGAAAATACACATTTCAAGCTGCCTAATGGCGGTAAAGTTGTTTTTCCAGCCAATACAAGCATTGCTAACTTTCAGTTTCAAACACTGAAAGTACCCGCAGCATCTGGTACAACCATCAACCTTGTTTTTACATTAGTAGAAACGGGTGATGTAGCGCCAAGCGTAAACTACAAAAGTTTAGGCTATGCGATAAAGCTGTAACTTGGGCAATAAAATGTCCAAAAAATTACCCCCTCAGTATCACAAATACTGAGGGGGCTTTTTTTTAAAAAATTCACACAACCGCCGCTTCCAAAAATGTCAAAGTACCCCCCTCAGTATCCAACTCTGCTTCAATGCCTAAAGGTAGGGTGAACTGATTGGTAATATGCCCAAACGACAAACCATAAAAAACAGGAATGCCCAAACCGCCTAAAAGGTCTTTGAAACAGTCTATCAAGGACAGAGAATTTTCATCAGGTTTTGGATTACACCCTTCAAAAACACCTAAGGCAATGCCTGACAATTCTTTTAAATTATGGCTTTGTAACATCTGAACCAACATGCGGTCAACACGATAAGGTCGCTCATCTATGTCTTCCATAAATAGGATTTTACCTTTCAAGTCACGCAGAGCATCGGGCGTACCGTCCATAGCTGACAATAACGATAAGTTACCACCAATCAATTGACCACGGCATTTTCCTGCTGAAATGACTTCGGTTTTAAATAAATTAGATGGATTTACTTGATTTTCTGCCGATAATTCGATTTTGTACTGGGGAGTCGGATTCATCAAAATATCCAAAACATGTTGCTTCGTATAGTCCGTTTGTTCCGATGTTCCGACAGGACCATGAAATGTGACCAATCCTGAACGTTGAAAAATAGCGACATGCAGAGCCGTAATATCTGAATAGCCAACAAAAACTTTAGGATTCTTTTTTATCAATTTAAAATCTATATTGGGCAGTAACCGCGTTGCGCCATAGCCGCCGCGAATGCACCATACACCATCAATATTTTTGTCACTGAAAGCCCAATGAAAGTCTTCAAGGCGTTCTGCATCAGTACCCGCTAAATAACCCCGTTGGTTGCGGCAGTTTCTGCCCAATTGGACTTTAAAGCCCAAACCTTCTAAATTTTTAATGGCTCGGTCAACCACATGCGCAGGCACTGCGCTGGAAGGCGCAATAACACCCAAAGTGTCCCCTAATTTTAAGCGTTTGGGCTTGATAATTTTTCTTCGTCTATCATTCGACATAGCCAAATTGTCTGTTGAGTTTAAAGTTAAAAAGGGTAAGGTTGCTGCCCCCCTCAGTATGTCGCGTCTTTCCATATCTGTTTTTTAAAATAATGAATCCTCAAAGCTACAAAAAGCCCCAAGAGCCTTTTATACTGAGGGGGTCTTTTTGTTAGGAAAACAAAAAAATATAATTTGAAAGCCTACTAAAAAACTTAATTTTGGCGTTTTATGAGCGCCATTATTCAATTATAATAAAAATTAAAAATGCTTAAACGCTTATCTTTCTCTATTTTATGCACGACAATCGGTCTCGGCTTTTTTATGATGTTCAACGCTTGTCAATCCGATCCAAACAAAACGGGTAAATGCAAATACGGCAAACCTACTGCTATTTTCAACGACACCATGCCCACCGTTGCCAAACATCTGTTCCAAGTAAAAGACGGTGTGGGTGTCGAAATGGTCGTTTTTTCGAATAAATTGCTACTTGAAATTGAGCAATCGGGCTGTAACGACATCCATCAACAGTTCTCTTTCATAATGTTTGGTAAATTTCAGAATGATACCGACGATGCTGTTTGGAAACAATTGGCGGTTAAACATTTTCGAAATTTGGCAAATATTTCTCCTTCGCTCATGGCTTTCAACGGTTGGGCGGATGCCATTGAATCCGTAATGGGCAAGTTAAAACTTTCTGAACCAATGGATTTAGAAGGCAAAACGCA
>JAYTUR010000366.1:0-7586 GCA_043744475.1 Saprospiraceae bacterium
GTCATTTTGTCATTGGTTATTGGTCATTTGTCATTGTTTACAGAATGACGATTGACCAATGACAAAATGACTGCTGACAAAATGACCAATGAATAATTAAAAATGTTGCCAAATCAAATTTGGTATTATCGTATTAAAATATGAAAAAGGTCTTTATCCTTCTCCTCTTAGCTGTAAACATATTTGGCTTTTCCAAGGACGCTACTGCTCAAACACAAGACACATTGCCCATTATGAAATACGGCGAACCCAAAGACTATGAAGTCGGTGGTGTCAAAGTGACGGGTGTGCAATATACAGACCCCAATGCCATTATTGGCGTTTCTGGCTTGCAAGTGGGCAAAAAAATTAAATTTCCCGGTCCTGATGTTCAAAAAGCGATGAAAGCGTTGTGGAAATTGCGCTTGTTTGACGATGTTCAAATTGTCAAAGAAAAGACGATTGGCGATGTCATTTTCTTTGAATTGGTCATCAAAGAACGTCCTTCGATGACGACTTTCAGCTATACGGGTGCGAAAAAAAGTCAACACGACGACCTCAATGCGATTGTTACGCGTTTTATTCCAAAAGGAACAATTGTAACAGAAAGCAATAAGGAGAATGTCATCAATGGCGTTTCAAAATACTATCGTGAAAAAGGCTACCTCGATGTAACGGTTAAGGCTGTTGAAGAAAAAGACCCCAAGCGCATCAATGGCGTTAAGATGGTTTTTAACATTGACAGAAACAAGCGTGTGAAAATCCAAGACATCACTTTTGAAGGCAATGCGAACGTTTCTCCAAGGAAGTTACGTAAGAAAATGGACAAAACGCATAGAAAGTTGAAAATTTTTTCTGCGTCAAAACTCATTCGCGATGAATACGAAGAAGACAAAAAGAAAATTATAAAATATTATAACAATATTGGTTTCCGCGATGCTAAAATCGTAACGGACTCCGTTTGGCGTGAAAAAGATGGTGATTTGAAAATTCACTTGAACATCAATGAAGGTCGTCGTTACTATTTCCGCGATATTGCTTGGAAAGGCAACTCGATTTATGAGTCTCAAGTTCTGTCTCAAGTTTTGGGTATTCAGAAAGGTGATATTTATAATGCAGAGTTACTGGAACAACGCCTTCGTTTCAGTCAAGACGGACGTGACGTATCGTCGCTTTACATGGACAACGGTTATTTGTTTTTTAATGTCGAGCCTACAGAAGTCGCTATTGCAGGCGATTCTATTGACCTTGAAATGCGGATGTATGAAGGACCGCAAGCAACTATTGACAAAGTAACCATCAAGGGCAACGACCGTACACATGAGCACGTTATTCGCCGTGAATTGCGCACTTTGCCGGGTGAAAAATTCAGTCGTCAAGATATTATTCGCTCACAACGTGAGATTATCAACTTAGGCTACTTTAACCAAGAGGCTTTGGGCATCAATACACCAGTTAACCCACAACGTGGTACGGTTGATATTGAGTACAAAGTAGAAGAAAAACCAAGCGACCAGTTAGAATTATCCGCAGGTTGGGGTGGTTACGGTGTTGTAGGTACATTAGGTGTATCGTTCAATAACTTCTCGATTCGCAATATTTTCAACAAATCGGCTTGGTCGCCTTTGCCACAAGGCGATGGTCAACGTCTTTCGATTCGTGCGCAGTCAAATGGTAAATACTACCAATCATATAACCTCTCATTAACAGAACCTTGGTTGGGTGGCAAACGACCTAATTCATTGACTGTTGGTGGTTCTTTATCCAAATTTTCGGGTTATTTGACCAATAATAGTGTCAGTATTTTGCAAACTTCTGTTGGTTTAGGTCGCCGTTTAAGATGGCCTGATGATAATTTTGTGAGCAATACATCGCTTGAATATCAACAGTTTGCTTTGAAAGACTATCCAGGATTCTTCCCGAATATCTCAAATGGTAAATACAATAACGTCAATATTACTCAGACGTTTAGCCGGAATAGTATCAATGATCCGTTGTTTCCGAAAAGTGGTTCACGTTTGACTTTGATATTGACAGCAACACCACCTTATTCGCTCTTGAACGGTAAACGGTATGCAGATTTAATACCCGAAGATAAGTTCAAATGGGTTGAATACTACAAATGGCGTTTTAATGCAGAATGGTTTACGCCAGTTGCAGGAAAAATGGTTTTGCGGACAGCTGCGAAAGTTGGTTCACTCGGTTATTACAATAAAAATGTTGGCTATACGCCGTTCAACCGTTTCGTTCTCGGTGGTGATGGTTTAGCGAATCGTCAAATTGCGCAAGTTGGTCAAGAGATTTTGGCAATGCGTGGTTATAAAGTTGAAGACTTTCCGAATTCTGGAAACGGTGGCGGTACAACTTTTGCGAAATACACCGCTGAATTGCGGTATCCGATTTCACTCAATCCATCTTCTACTATTTTCGCAACAGCTTGGGTTGAAGGCGGTAACACATGGAACAGCATCAAAGACTTCAAACCTTTTGATGTGCGTCGTGCAGCAGGTATGGGTTTAAGGGTATTCCTACCGATGTTTGGTACATTGGGTTTTGACTACGGTATCGGCTTCGATAAACCTGAAATCACATCAAAAACAGCTAAAAAATGGACTGACTACGGTACATTCAACATTGTTCTCGGTTTTGAACCAGACTAAACACTCCCCCTCAGTATATATAAAGGCATAAAAAGGCAGTCCATGGCGTTGTGTTACGTCATGGACTGCCTTTTATGCCTTTATACTGAGGGGGGGACAGGCTTCCTATAATGTTTTAACGAATAAAGATTTAGTTATTTTATCAACATACGTTAATTAAACAACCTTTGACCATCTAACTAATAATAAAATCTTTATTTTTTAGTATATTATTGTCTTATATTCACAAAAAATGAAGTATTGTAGAGTTAAATCAAATCAAAATGTGCATTTTTGGGGCATTCTTTTAAAACCTATTTAGCTATAATAAGAACAAGAATGAATCACTGAAGAATATGAAGTTATTAGAGATATTATCCCTTTTAAAAATTAAAGAACATAAGAGGTTTTATAAATTTTTACTCTCACCTTTTTTTAATGATGGTTACACTGCTGCCTCAATCATTAAACTTTACGAGTACCTAAGACTCCATAAATTTGATATGCAAAGTCTTGAGCTGACCAAAGAGCGTATGTTCGAGCATATATATGAAGACAAAGACTTCTCGCTGAATAAACTTGATTTAGAACGACTACTATCAGAAATGATGGATTTATTGGAACAATATTTAACGTTTGAAGAAAACCCTATTACGGAAATACGATGGCAAAAGGGGTTATCAATGGCTAAATTTTATCGAAAGCATGGTTTTGTAAAACGATTCGAAGCAGCTATTGAGATTACTCAAAAAGAAATAAATAAAAGTACGTATCGAGACAGCGAGTTTTTTTATCAAAAGTTTTTGTTGGCGCAAGAAGAGTTTGAATTCCAAAGTTCCTTCAATATTCGACGCAACGACACCAATCTTTTGGAAACACATCGCAGTTTGGATACCTTTTACAGTATATTAAAACTGAAATATGCCGCCATTTTGTTGTTGCAAGGCACTATGACGGAAATTGAGACAAAGGAAACTTTTGAATTTGTTGAGACCATTGCTCATTTGTTAGAGAGTAGTTCCTATCTCGAAACTCCTGTGATGAATATTTATTACAAAATTTATCAACTGCTTCAAGATTCGTCTGATGAAAAAGCGATACTTGAAGTTGAACAATTAATTCTACAATACGAATCGTTGATTAAGCCCGATAATTTGAAAGATATTCAGGCTTTTTATCGGACTTTTTGGGTGAAACGGTATGTGAACTTACATGCCCCCGATGCGCTGATGGATTTGTTTCATGTCTATGAACAGCATTTGAATAAAGGCTATTTGTATCGCGACGATATGATTTTCTCTTCAACCCTTCAAAGTCTGACCAATATCGGTTTGAAACTCAAAAAGTATGAATGGGTAAAATTATTATTGGAAAATCATCCTTCGAAGAGCATCATTGGGCATGACGATAGCGTTGAAATCCATGATTTCCTTTTGGCAAATTATTATTTCAGCACTAAAGAATACGACAAAGCGGAAGAAATTTTGATGTCTTTGAAATTTAAAGACATTTTCTACGATATTCAAGTCTATTTTTCAATGATAAAAATTTATTACGAACAAGATTCACCGCTTTTGAATGATAAAATTGCCGCTTTAAAAACTAAAATTGCTAGAAGTCCTTTGCCAGAACCTAAAAAAGCGTTTTTTTATAATTCATTAAATAAACTGAGCGTTTTTCAAAAGTTAAAAATCAAAAAAAATAAGCAACAAAAGATGAAGATGCTCGAAGAATTGAATAGCTCAAAAGTATTTTCTGAGCGCGAGTGGCTTATCGAGAAAGTGAATGAATTGGAATAAATGATGACTACGCTTTTGTAATCATCGGACGATTGTTACGCGACCACTCACTCCAAGAACCCACATACAATTTAGGGATTTCCATACCCGCATGAGCCATTGCCAATAGGGTATGACATGCCGTTACTCCCGAACCACAATGGACAATCACTTGCGCTGAATTTTTGTCTTTCAAGGCTGTTTCATATTTTTCTCGCAGTTCATCGGACGGCAAAAAGAACCCATTTTCGTCTAAATTGCTGCTAAATGGTATGTTTACGGCATTCGGAATATGTCCTGCAATCAAATCAAGCGGTTCAAATTCACCATTATATCGTCCTTCTTCACGCACATCAATGATGAGAAGACATTGTGCATTTTGCGTAGCATTGTCCATTTCTGTTATATCGGCTGTGGGCAACTGCCATTCATGCGCTTGATAATCTTTAGAAATAACCCATTTTGGCGCTTGATTACTGAGGGGGTATCCAACACCAATCGCTGCGTCCATGCCCCCGTCTAAAACTTGCACCGCATTGTGTCCGATTGATTTCAGCATCCACCAAAAGCGGGCAGCCGCATTTGCCCCGTTTTTATCATCATAAACGACAACGTGACTATCAGGTGTAATGCCCAATTCTGACAACACTTGATTGAAATGAGGGAAACTGGGCAACGGATGCCGTCCACCGTCGGCAGCATCGGGCTTTATATCAGCCAAATCAGTATTCAAATCAACGTGAAATGCACCTTCTAAATGGCTCGTCGCATATTTTTCTTTTGCACCTGAACGCGCATCTACAAGTACAAAAGGTGTTGTTTGTTTCAAAATCAACAATTCTTGTGGTTTGATGATGGGTGATAGATTGTGTGTCATTTTGCCATTTTTTATGTAATAATTGTTGAAAATAGGTTTCTATACTGAGGGGTGGGTTTAGACATTTCGCTATAAACCACGAACATCATAAAACCAATAAACCCCATTCTCCTATAGCATTAAAAGGTTTATTGTACCAAAACAAATCAAAATCTTCTAAACCCCTGGCTTCATAATCGTTTTTGACCTCTTGAAAAGTCAGCATTGCGCCATTTGTGGCAGATATTTTAGGTAAAATATCAAGCACCCAATCGCTATGCATTTTGCTAATTTTTAAAGTAAATGTCTCTTTTTTATCGTAAAATGACAATGTTGCCATATCCGTTTGTTTTCCTTTTTTTGTTTTTGTAAAATACTGAACAGAAGGTTGACCACCCAACCAAACGATTTTAGCGGTGGGTTTGATGGATATATTTAAGTCATCGGTTAAGGCATTTTCGATATAATCGGGCGCAATTTTAGTGCGCGGCACTTTAAAATCAAACCAATCGGACAAAGGCATGTCAAAGCCGATGCCGTACATATAGTTGAGCAATGATTTTTTTAAACCAAAACTAAACGCATCGTGGTCAGCACCCTTCGGGTCAATATGAACGATGTCGTTATTGGCAAAACTGCCAATGGTTTCAGTCCCTTTTTTTACCCCAAATTGTTCAGGATACATGCCCACAGGACTGTGTGCCGTCATAGCGAATTGATGCCAAAAACCCGATTGCAAAATGCCAATTTCAAACATTTGACGCACCATTTCAAGGGAATCAATGGTTTCTTGCGCCGTTTGAGTTGGAAAACCATACATCAAGTAGGCATGAACCATGATGCCCGCTTCAGTAAAATTTCGGGTCACTTGCGCCACTTGCGCCACCGTTACCCCTTTTTGAATCAACGTCAACAGCCTATCTGAAGCCACTTCCAAACCGCCCGATATAGCGATACAACCAGAAGCTTTGAGCAAACGGCACAAATCTCGCGTAAAACTTTTTTCAAAACGAATATTTGTCCACCAACTCACCGTGAGCTTGCGTTTGATGATTTCAAGTGCCAATGCCCGCATCAAAGCAGGCGGCGCGGCTTCGTCCACAAAATGAAAGCCGTTTTGCCCTGTTTGAGCGATTAATTCCTCTATTCTATCACATAATAAATTAGCTGCAACAGGCTCATAGAGCTTGATATAATCTAAAGAAATGTCGCAAAACGTACATTTTCCCCAATAACAGCCGTGCGCCATTGTCAATTTGTTCCATCTGCCATCGCTCCACATGCGGTGCATTGGGTTCACAATTTCAATGACTGAAATATACTTATCCAACAACAAATTGCTGTAATCGGGCGTGCCAACATCGGCTTGTTTATAGTCTTTTGTAAAACTATTATTGATGTATTCGACCTGCCCATCAATGCACGTAAAGGTGCGTTTAAGCAATTCAAGTGGGCGTTTGCCATCAAGGTGTTCCAATAGATTGTCAAGTGGTGCTTCACCATCATCAAGAGTAATAAAATCAAAAAACTCAAACACACGAGCGTCTGAAAGGGAACGTAATTCTGTATTTGCAAAACCACCCCCCATCATAACTTTTATATTTGGATAATGCTGTTTAAGCCATTGCCCACAACGCAAAGCGCTGTAAAGATTGCCCGGAAAAGGTACGGTAATGGCAACTACTTTGGGTTGTATTTTCAAAATACCCCCCCTCAGTATATTGATGAAAATTGTATCAATATAGGTAAATTCTGCTTGTAAAGCAGCGCAAAGTTCATCAAAACTGTTGGCAGACCGCGCCAAACGTTCGGCATAACGGCTGAATCCGAAATGAGGGTCAACACATTCCATAATCACATCTGACAAATCTTCAAGGAAAAGCGTTGCCAGATGTTTTGCTTTGTCCTGTGTGCCCATTGAGCCAAAAGCCCAATCGAGGTCGTATAGTTGTGCAAAACGAGACGCTTCGGGTAGGAAATCTTCTTGACAAATGAGGTGCGATAAAGTGGGATTTTTGCCTTGTAAAAACAAAATGACGGCATCAATGGCGTGAATATAATGGTCTTTCAATGCCACTATGCGTTGTGCATTGTCAGAAAGGATTTTATTTGACGTTGCTATTTGAGCAAACAAATCCGTCAAACCTTGTTTTGAAAACAACGCTAAAATGACCTCAATGCCTAAATCCGCTTGAAAAGATGTGATGTTTTTAGTATTCAAAAACCCCTTGATATACGCAGTTGCAGGATACGGCGTATTCAATTGCGTAAAAGGCGGCGTTATTAAAAAGACTTTGTGGCTCAAAATGAATTATTTTGGCGTGAAATTAGGTC